>CAIWTL010000378.1 GCA_903915555.1 uncultured Micrococcales bacterium
GCAGGTCGCGTTCGGTCATGGGGGACAGGCTAAGCGGTCACCCGGCAACGGGTCGGACTCTCCCCTCGTCCGTGACCGGCCCGTCACCTTCCCTCGTCCGGGACCGGCCCGTCACCTTCCCTCGTCCGGGACCGGCCCGTCACCCGCCCCCGGGCGGGATGACTCCCCGATCGCGCGATCGTGGGTCAGCGCCCGAGGACTGAGTTGATGGCGTCGGCCATCCCCAGGTCTTTCTCCGTCACCCCGCCGGCCTCGTGCGTCGAGAGCACGAAGGTCACGGTGCGCCAGCGGATGTCGATGTCCGGGTGGTGGTCGGCCTGCTCCGCGGCCTGCGCGACGGCGGCGACGCCGAGGATGGCCTCGGGGAAGGTGTCGAACTGGTGGCTGGTCGTGATGGCGGAGGTGTCACCGGACCATCCGGGCAGGATGGCGAGGGCCTCGGTGATGGCGGATGCGTCGAGCAACATGGTCAGGCCTTCCGCGCCTGGATGGTCATCCCGGCGAGTCGCAGGTTGTGGATGAGGAGTTCCCCCACCGCGGTCGAAGGAGTCAGGACACCGTACCGGCGGGGCACACCGTCACCGGCGAGGGTGAGGCCGGTCGTCGCCAGCATCATCGATGTCGCGGCGTAGCCGGGGTCGCCCTGGGCCGCGACCTTCGCGCGGTACGGGACGCCATCCGCAGTGCGAGTGTGAAGGGCGATGGAGAAGTACCCCTTCGCCCGGGTCTCGTCGCTGGGACCCTCGCCGGGCTCCGGGAGCACCTTCCCCGCGAGGGAACGGACCTGCGGGATGGACAGCGCGGCCTCCCCCACCGTCATGCCGAGGGCCATGCCCGCGGCAGCCAGTCGCCCTCCCACGCCATCGCCGCACGAGACGTACTCGGCGTACTGGAAGTCACGCCCATAGGCGTAGTCGGCCAGCGCGTTGCTGCGACGGACGACGGGCGAGTTGATGGGGCCCATGATGAACGGCGCGAGCCACGCACCCACGACGTCGTCGCGGGTGACGCCCCGCGGCTGCGGTACCTCACCGCGAGGCTCCTCGGCACGGTCCGGCGACAAGGAATACGGGTCGGCGAGGAGTTCCGCGACCCGCTTGTCGTCCTTGGCGCGCTCGAGCTCGTTCAGCCCCGATGCGATGGTGCCGCCGCTGACGCCTCCCTTCGCGCCGGTCACGATGAACCGGGTGCCGAGGAGTCGTGCCTCAGGATCGTCGTGACGGGCAGCCAGGGACAACGCCAGCACGCCGAGGTCGGAGGGGATGGAGTCGAATCCACACGAGTGGACGATGCGCGCCTTGTTCGCACGGGCGATCGCGTCGTAGCGATCGATGCTCTCCCGCATGAACAGGACCTCGCCCGTGAGGTCGCAGTAGTTGATGCCCGCCTTGGCGCACGCTTCGACGACGGGGAGTCCGTACTCGGCGTACGGGCCCACAGTCGTGATCACGGTGTTCGTGCTCTCCGCCATCGCCCCGAGCGACTTCTCGTCGGAACTGTCGGCGATGACGAGGGGCCAGTCACCTGCCCGACCGGAGAGCTCGTCGCGGACGATCCCGAGCCGGTCCCTACTGCGTCCGGCGAGCGCGATCTTGGTGCCGGTGGGCGCGTTCTTGGCCAACCGTGCCGCCACGAGCTTCCCGGTGAATCCGGTCGCGCCGTACAGGACGATGTCGTGGTCGGGGCGCCGGCGCGTGGTCGTGCCGGAGGACTTCGACGCGGTCTTGCGCGCGGTCCCCGTTCCCGCGGTGGCTTTCCGTACCGTCTTCGCGGCGCTCTTGGCAGTCGCCCTGGTCGTTGCCGTCGCGGTCGTCGTGGCCTTGCGGGCCGTCGAGCTCGCCTTCTTGGTCGCGCGCTTGGTGGCCTTCGTCGCGGCCTTCGTGGTGGCGCCCGTCGTCGAGGATGAAACCTGATCGGCGACGGCCCTAGCGGTCTTCTTCGCGGTGGTTCTCGCGGACTTCCCGGTCGACTTCCCGGCGCTCCCCGTGCCATCAATGGTCATGACGTCACCGTAACCAACCCACCGCTCCCGCGCGCCCCGAGGAGCGGGCAGGCCCGGAGTTCCGGTACGCCGGATCGAGGCGGGTCCCCCGTCGGTTGAGGGTGCCGTCGCAGAGGCGGTGGTGATCAGCCCCACGCCGTGGCGGCGCGGTCAGTCGGGTCCGACCCAGTCGACCCCCGTGAGGTCGCGGTAGGCCTTCGTGGCACTGGTGACCGTGGGGTAGAACTGGTCCTCGGTCAACTGCTCGAAGAGCCCGTACTGCTCGAGTTTCTCCTTCACGCGCCCCTTCATCTCGGCGATGATCAGTCGGTGGCCGCGCTTCTCGAGTTGACCGTCGAGGTCCTCGAGCATGTCGCAGGCGGTGGTGTCCGCGTCGCTGATGGACTCCGCGGCCACCACGACCCACGCGGGCCGGGTGTCGAGCATCGCGTCACTGCACTCGAGGACGAAGGACGCGAACGTGTTCGCGTTCGCGAAGATCAGCGGTGCGTCGAATCGGATGATGGTGCACCCGGGCAACGTGTTGCCGTCGTCCTCCGCGTACCGCTCGAGGTCGTGGTACCCGGGCTCGCCGTCGAGCCGGCCGAGGACGGCGCGATACGGCCACCAGATGCGGCGGAAGACGTTGCCGATGGACAACGCGACGGCAATGGCGATGCCGGGCAGCACTCCGAGGATGACGACACCGAGGAACGCCGACATCATGATGCCGAAGTCGGTCCGCCGCTGCCGCCACAACCGCCGCGACGCGGGGATGTCGGCCAGCGACCACGCCGCCATGATCACCACCGCACCCAGTGTGGGCTGCGGCAGGTCCTGCATGAGGCCGGGGATGGCGACCAGCATGAGGGTGATGACTCCGGCCCCCACGAGTCCGGTGAGTTGGCTCTTCGCGCCGGCCTGGTCGGCCACCGCCGTCCGGGAACCGCTGGTGGAGACCGGGAAACCCTGGAACAGACCCGCGGCGACGTTGGAGGCGCCGATGCCGATCATCTCCTTGTTGCCGTCGATGGTCTCGCCGCGGCGGGCGGCGAAACTGGAGGCCGTGGAGATGGTGTCGGTGAGAGCGACGAGCGCGATGCTCAGGGCACCGGCGAACAGCAGGGCCAGATCGCTGAGGGGCACCGACGGCCAGGTGAACGAAGGGAACCCCTGCGGGAGGACACCGACGACCTTGACACCGTCGGCCGCGAGGTCCAGGGCGGCCGACACCAGGATGGCCAGGATCACCGCGACGAGGACCCCGGGGACCTTCGGGATGAACCGCTTGCAGGCCATGATCACCAGCAGGCTGGCGATCCCGATGGCCGCAGCCGGGGCGACGATCTCGCCGTCGACCACGCCCGCGACGAATCCCGTCACGTCCCCGAAGAAGTTGTCCGACTCCACCGAGAACCCGAGCAACTTGTCCAACTGCCCGACGATGATGGTCAGCGCGAGGCCGTTCATATAGCCGAGCATCGTGGGCTTGGACAACAGGTCCGCGATGAAGCCGGCCTTCCACAGTCCCGCGGCGACCATGATCGCGCCGGTCATCAGTGACAGCATCCCCGCGAGGGCGACGGCCTGTACGGGGTCACCGTCGGCCAGTGTGAGCGGGAGGATGGTGGCGGCGATCATGGGGCCCAGTGACGAGTCGGGGCCGAGGACCAGGATCCGTGAGGCACCGAAGACGGCGTAGCCGATGAGGCACAGCACGGACGTGTACAGGCCGGTGACGGGCGGCAGCCCGGCCAGTTCGGCGTACGCCATGCCCTGCGGCACGAGCAGTGCCGACAGCACCAGGCCGGCGGTGATGTCCTTCGGCAGCCAGGACGGCGAGTAGGGAAGGAGTGCCTGGAAGACGGGCAGGCTGCGCTGCTGCTGCGCCGGATCGGGGGCGGTCGTCGTCACCCCGACAGGGTGCCAGGCAACGTCACGGGGAGGTGACGCAACCGATAATCTCTGGACCGCGCCCGGCCGATCGGCCTACTGTCGGCCCATGCGTTCATTTGCTTCCATCACCATCGCCGGCACTGCTGGCGCCGCCCTCGTCTTCGGCGTCGCCGCCGTGCCCGCCCAGGCCCAGATCAACCCGGTGGGCGGCATCGGCAAGGTCAAGATCAACAACACCGTCCAGCAGATCAAGAAGAAACTCGGCGCTCCTGACAAGAAGTACACGATCCAGTCCGAGGCACCCGCCGGGAAGATGAAGGTCTTCGAGTACGGCACCGATGGCTACTACTACAAGGTCGACTTCTTCGCCGGGAAGGTGTACTCGGTCACGACCGAGAACCCCAAGCAGCAGACATGGGCCGACATCGGCCCAGGCAGCAGCAAGGCCGAACTGAAGGCCGCCTACGGTTCTGCGTTGCGAAAGGAGTCGTCGAAGCTCTTCGAACTCGGTGACCGCGTCCAGGGCCAGGTCATCACGATCTTCCGTATCGCCAACAAGAAGGTGAGCACTGTGCAGGTGTCCCAGTACACCGGCGAGTGACCCTTCCCCCGGACCGCGGGACAGCCCCGTACGCCACACCCTGTCGGCGTGCGGGGCTGTCCCGACTCCGGGGCCGATGTGGTCCGGATGACGACAGGCGTGCGACTAGGCTGGGGGCATGCGCCGAAGCCTTCCCGTTCTCCTGTCCGTCACCGCCCTGCCGATCGCGTTGCTGTCGACCGGGGTCGCCAGCGCGGCACCCACGAACCTGATCAAGGTCGACAAGAGCATCAACGCCATCAAGATCGGCAACAGTGAGAAGAAGGTCATCCAGAAGATGGGGACCCAACCGACGAAGGTCCAGACGGGCGTCAACGACTTCGGCTCGTACCGGATCCTGTTCTTCAAGCACAAGTTCTCCGTGACCGTGCTCAAAGGGGGTACCGGGGTCGTGAACATGGAGACGACATCGTCGAAGCAACGCACCGCCGACGACATCGGGGTGGGCTCGACCCGCAGCGAGCTGCGCGCCGCCTACACCGTGGTCTGCGAGCCCGTGCCCAGCCAGCCGGGCAGACAGTCATGTCTCACTGATCCGAATCCGCGCGCCGGTGAGATCAGCACCATTTTCCGCCTGAAGAACAAGGTCGTCACCGAAGTCGGAATCGCTACCGTCCTCGACTGACGGACCAGCCGACATGGGGGCCCTGGCTGGCCCCGGTCACGCAGCAGGGTGAGCTGGTCGTCGTTTCCACTGGTGTCGGGGGACGGGGGTGATCAGCCAGTGCGGCTGGTCGGGGGCGGTGTCGGGGTTGCGGGTGAGTGTCCAGCGGTTGAGTTCGACATGTCTGTGATGCGTCCAGCACAGCAGGACGAGGTTGTCGAGGTCGGTGCGGCCGCCGGCGGCCCAGTCGGTGACGTGGTGGGTCTGGCATTGTGCGGGGGGTCGTTGGCACAGGACACATCCGCGGTCACGGACTGCCAGGGCGACGCGTTGGGCGGGGGTGGCCAGGCGGAAGGCCCGGCCCACGGCCAGTGGTTGGACGCGGGTGCGGGTCAACGCCGACGACACCGGTCGACCCGAGTCGGCGGTGGTGCTGTCGTCGGTGGTGTTGCCCACGAACTGGTGGCGGTCGTCGATGAGGACGCCGGTGTGGGTGCCGGTGCACAACGCGAACCGCAGCGCGGCGTCGCCCAACGTCACCGCTCCACCGTGGTCGCTGCTGGTGGTGGCCACGGCTCGGGGGTCGCGGGTGTGCACCACGTCCTGGGTCAGGTCGGTGGTGGGGGTCTTGGGTTTCCCGGCGGCGACCCGGTCGGCCTCCGCGATCCCGACGGTGATGGTCGTGGCCACCGGCAGCCCGGCGCGGGTGGTCGGGACATCGCCGTGGGCGTGGGCGGCGTTGACCAGGGTGATCAACGCATCCGCGCGGCGCTGTGCGGCGGTGGTGCGGTCCCCGGCCACGCGCAGGCTGTCGGCCACCGCGTCGAGGGCCGCCATCACCGCTTGGCCTTCCACTGCGGGCAGGTCGGCGCTGATCATCGTCATCCCGCCATGGGTTGTGGCCACGAGGCTGCGCCGGTCCCAGTCGGTCTGCTCGCGGGCATCGGCGTCGTGGGGGAACAACAGATCCAGTGTCCGGGCGAGCAGGACTTTCACGGCCTTGACCGACAGTCGCGGCAACTTGTCGAGTACCGCGGCCAGGAACTGGGCCTCCACCTCTGCGCTCACCCCACGCAGGCCGCGTGCGATCACCGCCACCACGCCCGCCGACACCTGCCCGCTGCGCCACAACACCGCCAGGTCCCGATGCCGCGCGGCGAACCGACCCGCGGTCAGTACCTCCGAGGCATCCGCACCCGACCACGCGGCATGGCGTTGCAGATGCGTGGCCGCGGTATGCGGCAACACGTCAGCGGACTGCGCGGCCACCAGGGTGCGCGCGATCTCGGCGTCCAGCACCGTGCGCAGCCGCGCCAACACCGTCACCCGATCCGCCAACCCCGCCCCGGTGACCACATCGCCGCTCACCGGTCCCGCAGCCACCGCCGCGAACCCCCGCACCCACGCCACCACCTCCACCGGACAGTCGGCCGCACCCGCCACCAGCGAGGCGGTCACATCACCAGATCCAACCCCGTCCATCCCCATGACATATTCGAACATATGTTCGATCCAGCGAACGGGAAGTGCGGCGCGTGTCGGCCGGAAAGGTGCGAGAAATCGACAGCGAGTGGAAGGCTCAGTGAGCGAAAGTTCTCAGTGAGCGAAAGTACTCAGTGAGCGGGAAAGCGGGCCGAAAGACTCAGAGAGCGGCGGCCTGGCGCGCGATGGCCGACTTGCGGTTGGCCGCCTGGTTCTTGTGGATGACACCCTTGCTGGCGGCCTTGTCGAGTTCACGGGTGACGACACGGGCGGCCTCCTGGGCCTGGGCCTTGTCGCCGGCCTGCACAGCTTCCTGGAACCGGCGCACCGACGTCTTCAGAGACGAC
>CAIWTL010000379.1 GCA_903915555.1 uncultured Micrococcales bacterium
CCCAAGGAGAAGGGCCGGAAGGTCATCGCGGCCAACCGGAAAGCACGCCACGACTACAGCATCGAGGCCACCTACGAGGCAGGTCTCGTGCTGACGGGGACCGAGGTGAAGTCCCTGCGCGCCGGCAAGGCGAGCATCGTCGACGGTTTCGCGTCCATCAAGGACGGTGAGGTCTGGCTGTACGGGGTGCACATCCCCGAGTACGAGCACGGCACCTGGACCAACCACGAGCCGCGTCGAGCCCGCAAACTCCTCCTCCACCGCCAGGAGATCGTCAAACTGATCGGCAAGACGAAGGAGACGGGCGTCACCCTCATCCCCCTGGCCCTGTATTTCAACGACGGGTACGCCAAGGTCGAGATCGCTCTGGCGCGCGGGCGACGGGCGGCCGACAAGCGACAGGCGATCGCCGAGCGGGAGGCCAAGCGGGAAGCCGACCGGGCCATCGGCCGTCGGGCCAAGGGGATGGACGACTGACGACCCGGTGTTGCCCGGCCGGTGACGGTGGGAGGATGTCGACGTGAGCGACGCCTTCATCGACGGATTCTGGCCCTATCGCAAGGATGCGCCCAACTACCGCGCCATCCCCGACGCCCCGGCCGACCGTGACGAGGTCCTGCAGTTCGTCCGCCGGATGGCCGAGGCCGAGGACCGCATGGGGGACGAGGGGCGGGTGTCGGGGAGCCTGTACAGCGGCGACCACGGGCACTATCACTTCCTCGGCGAGGTCTTCAGCGAGTTCAGCCACGCGAACGTCCTGCAGCGTGACATGTACCCCAGTGCCACGAAGTTCGAGGGTGAGATCGTCGCCATGGCCCTCGACCTGCTCCATGGCGGATCCGCCGGGGGGTCGGCGTGCGGGGTGGTGACCAGCGGTGGTTCCGAGAGCCTCATCACGGCCCTGTTCAGCTACCGGGAACAGGCTCGCGAGGACCGCGGCGTCCGTGCCCCGAACGTGGTGATGCCGACGACTGCCCACGTCGCGCTGGACAAGGGCGCCCACTGGATGGGGATCGAGGTGAGGCACGCTCCCCTCGGCGACGACTTCCGCGCCGATGTCCCCGCGCTGGCCGATCTCATCGATGACCAGACGATCGCTCTCGTGGGGTCGGCGGTCAACTACCCGCACGGCCTGATAGATCCCATCCCCGAGATGGCGGACCTCGCCATGCAGAGCGGTGTCGGCATGCATGTCGACGCCTGCCTGGGCGGGTTCCTGCTCCCGTGGGTCGAGCAGGTCGGCTACGAGGTTCCCCCCTGGGATTTCCGGGTCGATGGGGTGACGTCGATCAGCGCGGATACCCACAAGTACGGCTACGCGCTGAAGGGAACATCCACGCTGCTGTACCGCGACCGGGAGTTGCGCGCGCGGCAGTACTTCACCTACCCCGACTGGCCGGGGGGGCTCTATCTCTCACCGGGGCTGGCGGGTTCGCGCAGCGGTGGACTCCTCGCGTCCACCTGGGCGGCACTGGTGACCACGGGAGCCGACGCGTACCGCGAGTCGGCGCGCGCCATGATGCACACCGCCGACATCATCCGGGCGGGTGTCGACGACATCCCCGGCCTCGCGGTGATCGGGGACCCGCTGTGGCTGATCGCCTTCCGGTCCACCGACCCGGACATCGACATCTACCTCGTCAACGATCACCTGAAGCGGGCCGGATGGCGGCTCAACTCGCTTCAACTGCCCCCGGCTCTGCACTTCTGTGTGACCCGCCCCAACACTGCACCAGGTGTGGCGGAGGCCTTCGTCGACGCGCTCCGGGACGCCGTCGATCACGCACGGCAGCACGCGGGAGAGCCCGCCGAGAGCGGCGCCATGTATGGCTTCGGCGGCACCCCCCAGGGCAACCAGACCCTGAATCAGTTGATGTCCGGTGTCCTCGATGCCATGCACGAGGTCGCCCCCGAGGGGGTCTGACGTGCAGCCCTGGATCCTGGCGGTCGACCTCGGGAACGGCGGCCCCAAGGTCGCCGTCGTCGGTTCGGACGGTGAGATCCTGGGCACCGGGGCGACTCCGGTGTCCGTCCAGATCGGCCTCGATGGCACCGCGACGCAGGACGCGGAGGAGTGGATGTCGGCCCTCCTCACGGCGGTCTCCGGTGCATTGCGGACGGCCTCGGCCGATCCCGCCGCGCTCCACGCTGTCGGAATCACGGGCCAGTGGGGCTCCACGGTCCCCGTCGGCGCCGATGGCAGGCCTGTCGGCCCGGTGCTGCTGTGGGCCGACACGAGGGCTCAGCGGCATGCCCGTGAGGTGATCGGTGGTCCGGTCAACGTCGGCGGTATCGCTCCCCACAAGGCCCTGCCGTGGGTTCGTCTGACCGGGGGGGCGCCCAGCCCGAGCGGTGCCGACCCCACCGGACACTCGCTGCTGCTGCAGAACGAACTGGTCGACATCGGTCGACGCGCCGTGAGTCTGATGGAACCCGTGGACTATCTGGCTTTCCGGTTGACCGGCCGGGCGGTCGCCACTCCGGCGTCGATGATCCTGTCCTGGTTGACCGACAACCGACCGGGCGCCCCCCTCGGCTACGTGCCATCGCTCGTCGCGCGGGCTCGACGTGACCCGGCCCTGTTGCCGGAACTGGTCCCCACCGGCTCCGTGCAGGGGTCGTTGCTCCCCGAGATCGCGGAGGAGTTGGGTCTTCGCGCGGGGGCGCCGGTCATCACCGGGCTACCTGACCTGCACGCCGCCATCGTGGGAAGCGGCACCGTGCAGCCGTACCAGTCCCATCTGGCGGTGTCGACGACGGCGTGGCTGTCGGCCCGGGTCCCTTTCAAGAAGACCGACGTGCTGCATTCCATCGCAACACTCCCGGGGCTGGATCCCGTTCTGCCCGTGGTCGGCAACAACATCGAGACCGGGGGCGCTGCCCTCTCGTGGCTGCGGGAGCAGATCATCGCCCCGCACGACGGGCTGGCCGGCGGTGGCAGCGGGATCGGCGCTGACGGTGCGGCACCGTCCCACGCGCAGCCATCCTTCGATGACCTCACCAGACTCGCCGCGACAGCACCCGCCGGGAGTGAGGGTGTGCTGTTCACGCCCTGGCTGGCCGGGGAGCGCAGTCCCGTGGAGAACAAGGACCTGCGCGGCACCTGGCTCAACATGTCGCTGCGGACGGACCGCGCGATCCTCACCCGATCGGTTCTCGAGGGCGTCGCGCTCAACGTCCGATGGCTCTACGGGTATTACAACAGGTTCCTGGGGCAGCGGCCGAAGACCCTGCGGATCCTCGGTGGGGGAGCGCAGTCGGACCTGTGGTGCGGCATCTTCGCCTCGGTGCTGGAGACCCCGATCGAACGCGTCGCCGACCCCCTCAACGCCCAACTACGGGGTGTCGCGCTGTGGACCAGGGTGTGTCTGGGGGAGATGTCGCTCCACGAGGCGGCGGCGCGTGTGCCGGTGTCGGGGCGCTTCGACCCGAACCCACCGGATGTGCGTGTCTACCGCGAGGCCTTCGAGGAGTACCGGCGGCTTGCGGGAACCCTGGGCGGTCTGTACCGGCGGCTGAACTCAGCGGGTGGGTGATGGAACCGCTGGCGGTCAGTGTCGCCCGCGAGCTCGGTCTGCCGGCGATCGCCGACATCCATGTCCACTTCATGCCGGAGCGTGTGATGGCAGCGGTGTGGCGTCACTTCGACGAGGCGGGTCCTCGCCTGGGCCGGGAGTGGCCCGTGCGTTACCGGGGCAGTGACGAGGAGCGGGTGGCCATCCTGCGGGAACACGGCGTGGGTCTGTTCGCCGGCCTGTCCTACGCCCACAAGCCCGGTATGGCCCGATACCTGACCGAGTGGTCCGTCGGTTTCGCCGAGCGCACGCCCGGCGCGGTGGCCACGGGCACGTTCTTCCCCGAGCCGGGGGTCCTGGATTACGTCACTGCGGCGGTCGAAGCCGGTGTGCAGGTCTTCAAGGTGCATGTCCAGGTGGGGGAGTTCGACCCCGCCGACGCTGTGTTGGACGACGTGTGGGGGCTGCTCGAAGCCACGGGGCTGCCCGTCGTCGTCCATGCCGGCTCCGGTCCCGTGCCCGGCCGGTACACGGGACCTGCACTGTTCGGGAGGGTCATGGAGCGACACCCCGAACTCACGGCGATCGTGGCTCACCTGGGAATGCCCGAGGAGCGGGCGTTCCTCGAGATGGTATCGAGGTATCCGCGCCTGGGTCTCGACCTCACGATGGTCGGAACGGACTTCATGGAACAGATGCATGCCCTGGACGGCTCGCTCCTGCCCCGGATCAGGGAAGCCGGTCTCGACGGCCGCGTCTTCTTCGGAACCGACTTCCCGAACATCCCCTACCCGTACGACCACCAGGTCGAGGTGATCCTCCGCTGGGACATGGGGGACGACTGGCTGCGACACGTTCTCTGGCTCAACACCGCCCGTCTTATCGGCGCGGGATAGACGGGGGTCTCTAGGGACACCATCGAGGTGCCTGCTGCCCCCGAGCACCCCGACAGCGTGTTCATCGAGGACACGATGGTGGTCCGGGGTGACAGGGCTAGGTAGGACCGCGTCCGCAGCCCGCCACGATCACCCCGAGTGTGCGGTCGCGGACCCACTCGGGCTGCCGCCCGCTTCGGAGGGGTTGTCGGCCGCCTGGATGCCGAGTCGCCTCGCCACCGGTACGGCGGTGAGGCCGTAGGTCGTGACGGTAATGGCGATGACGATGAAAGCCGCCGGCAGCAGCTCCGCCGCGCCGGGGATCCGGAGTGCGACGAGGACCGTGCCGACACTCGATGCCGTCGCGGCCGCCACGATGCCGCGGGGGTCCATCCAGCCGACGAAGACCCGTTCGTTCCGGGAGAGGACCGAACGACGGGTCGCGACAGCTGCCACGAGGGGGCGCACCAGCACCATGAGGAACAGGGCCACCCCCAGCGTGGGCAGCAGGAGCGACAGCACGATCGGCGAGGGGACGAGACCGGCGATCGAGACGAACAGGACGCCGATGGCGATGGACACGATGGTGTCGAAGAAGGCCATCCCACCTTCGAGGGACGTCCCGAAGCGCGCGGCGACACGAGGAGCGGCCATGCCCATCAGAAGAGCGGCGAGGAGTCCGCTGTCGTCGGAGACGGAGTTGGCCAGTCCTGCCGTGACGATGACCGAGCCCAGCAGCACCTGCGTCCCGAGTGTCTTGTTCCCCTTCGCGAGAAGGCCGCCGACGACGAAGAAGGCGACGCCGATGGCGGCGGCCACCACGGCCACAAGTAGACCGCCTACGAAGAGTTCCACCGCCTCGACGGGGCCGGTCGACGAACTCGCCTTCACGACCTGGAATGTCACGACCGCGATCAGGGCTCCCAGGGGGTCGAGGAGCGTTCCCTCCCACTGAAGGATCCCTCGCACCGTCGCGTTCGGGCGGGCGAAGTCGAGGATCGGTGTGACCACGGTCGGGCCGGAGACGATCAGGATCGCGCCGAGCATGAAGGCGATGGGCCAGTCCATCCCCAGCAGGACATGCGCCGCGAACGTCGCCCCGAGCCACGTGAGCGGGGCACCTATGTAGAGGAGGCGCCGGACGATGACCCGCTGGTCCTTGGGCAGCGGGATCGTCGTCAGCCCGAGACCGCCCTGGAACAGGATCACAGCCACGACGAGTTCCACGATGACGGGGAAGGACGGCCCGAGCAGGGCGTCGGCCCGCCATTGGGGCGCCACCAGCCCCAGCAGGAACCCGGCGGGCAACAGAAGCACCAGACTCGGGATACGCAACCGCGGAGCGACGAGTTGGCAGGCGGTCGCGATGCCGAAGATGAGGGCGATCGCGAGCATGACGTCCTGCGTGGACAGTGTCGGATCCATTCCTGCCCACCCTCCCGTTACCGTCTCAGCCGTTGTCGGGAGCAGCCTGTCAGTCCGCGGGGGCCGAAGCAAAGACCTCCCACCGGGCAGGGAATGGCGAGAGGTGGTCTCGGCGTTCTTCCCAGTGTCGGGGCGTGGTCCTATGCTGGGGGAGTCGACGGCCCGCCCCAGCGGTGGACCATCCGATGCTGAACTGAGGCACACGACTCAGCTGAGCAGCAACTGATCACAACTGAACAGTGACTCCATAGTCACCGAGGGGGTGACAGGTTTCGACAGCGTCTGTCGAGACGGGAGAAGCGAGCCGAGGATCCGTGGCGATCTCGTAAACCAGCCACGGGAAACCAATAGGTGCCAAACAGAACCGCACCTCTTTCGCTCTCGCTGCCTGACGGTAGCGACCAGCGGAGCGTCCGGCGGGAATTGTTCCCGCACCGTCGGGCGACGTCAGGGAACTCACCGATGATCCGGGTCACGCGGGTCTGAGGAACATCTTTTCAGTGACTGTGACCGTGTTCCCCGCCGTGTCGTGAGAAGCGGGGAGGTCGAGAACATGGACGACGACTGCGCTCGGAGAAGTCCCTGATCGTCACCGTTGGACCCGGGTTCGATTCCCGGCACCTCCACTTACTTACTTACTTAGTCCACTGAGGCGACAACGTGGTCGTCTGCTCAGGCCTAGCCGTAGTGGTAGCGGCATGCGGCGATTCGAACCTCGTCGCCGGCGACCTTGTACACGAGTCGGTGTTCATCGGTGATGCGTCGTGACCAGTACCCGGCGAAATCGTGCTTGAGTGCCTCGGGCTTGCCGATTCCGTCGTTGCCATTGCGCTGGATGTCAGCCAGGAGGGCGTTGATGCGCTTGAGGACCCTGCGGTCTTGGGCCTGCCACCACAGGTAGTCCTCCCAGGCGTTTTGGTCCCAGACCAGCAGCACGTCAGTCGGTCTCGGCAAGGTCGTGGGCGACGCCCCGGCCGGCTTCCAGGCGCTCCATGGCATCGAGCAGGCGGCGGGCGTTGGCCGGAGAGCGCATCAGGTAGGCCGTCTCCTTGAGGGACTCGTAGTCCTCGAGGGAGACCACGACCACAGGCTCGTGGCCGGCGCGGGTGATGACAACTTCTTCGCGGTCGTTGATGACACCGTCAAGCATCTCTGCATAGCGTGCACGCGACTCCGTGTAGCTCATGGTCTTCATGTCAGCCCTCCTGTACGTAAAACTGTACGTACTTGCGCTCACGAAGGCAATCGCACCCCAAGCCTTGCAGCCATGTCACTGGGGGCCCCGGCGGGTGCGGGTCTCGGCTAGCTGGACGGTAACGGCGGGTCGTGGTTGTCAGTGTGGGTGATGCCGTTGGGGTCGGTCCAGGTGTACTGGTGGTTGTCACTGTCGTGCAGGTGCCAGTTCCGGTGGGTCTTGAGGCGGTGGTGGCGGCGGCACAGGCTGGCCAGGTTCGCCGTCTCGGTGGCCCCTGCCGGGAACGGAATCACATGGTCGAGGTCGACGCGGGTGTTGCGGCACCCGGGCATACGGCAGTGCGGCTCCCGGCCTCGCACCACCCGGGCCACGGCCGCGGTCGGGGTGTAGGTGGTGCGACTGGTGGCCACCACGGTGCCGGTCGCGTCGGTGAGCCACGCCCGCCACCGCCGGTCGGCAGCCAACTCGCGCGCCACGTCGGCGGGCACCAGGTCACCGGCGACCTCGGCCGGAGCCTGGTCGCCGCGCAGCAGGGTCGCCAGGCCGATCACGACGGCCACTTCCCCCGAGACGCCCGAGCCGGTAGTGGGGGTGGGGGCAGATGGGCTGAGCGGGTCGGGCGTCAGTAGCAGATCCGTGAACACATCCGCGCGGACCTGATCGAGGCTGCGCCCGTCATCGGGGTCGTCAGCGGCCAGGCCGCGGGCGATCGCGGTGAGGCGGCGGTGGATGCGGGTGATCACGTCCGCGGGAAGGTCCGCGATCAGCCGGCCCCGTCCGTCGGGGAGAATTTCCCGATCGACGCAGTCGAAGTGTTTCCCGCGCTCGCGTTGCCGGCGCAGCTCGTCCGCCAGTCCGGCGATGACGCGGCGGGAGTGTCGGCGCAGGTCCGACAAGGTCCACCCGGTCAGGGCCCGGTCGTGGCGGCGGCGCATGGCAGCGATCACCGCGTCGATGACCAGGTCGCGACCCATGGGTTCGATGTCGGTGAGGTCCTGCAGCAGCAGGTCGGCCTGCCAGCCGGGCAACAGCCCGTCAGCGATGGCGTCGGCCAGGGTCTGGCCGCCCCAGGCGCGGCGGCGACGCAGCCGCGCGATCAGAGTCCGCGCTGAGGCCGGAGAGCGGCGCAGTGCGGGGGCCAGCAGTTCGATGCCGGGATCGATGATCGACCCGAACGCCGGACTCCGTGGGTCGATGTCGGGTTCGTGGACCGTGGCCCCCAAACACTGCACGACACTCCTGTCGGCCTGTTCACTGGCCCACGCCGCTGCAGTGGCCCACGCCGCGGCGACGATGACCTGACACGCACACGGCGCACCCGGCGATCCCATGGGGCGTTCCGCCCCGTCGTCCACCATCGCGGTCTGCGGGTGTGGGAACCGACACCGCGATCCGTCCACCGGGCCCAGTTGCTGCACCGCGGTCATGAGACCCGGGCCTTTCGCCAGCCACAACAACTGCCGCACCTGGGGACGCATCGGCGCCTCCCACCAGCCCACCTGAGTCCACGCCGGCCGCTCCTGTCGCCAGCGAGACGCCCCCGCCTCACGCAGCCGGGCATCCAGCACATCCTCGCCGGGATCCCGCTCGACAGGACTGGGCCGCCCCGAGTCGACGGGCGTGTCATGGGAGCGGGAAGAGACTGTTTCGCCACATCGCCCATGGGGGCGCCGCCTCCGCGGCCCAACACCCACCAGCGACGACAATCGCGGCTCCACCGCCGACACTTCCGAGCCGGCATCGGGGCAGTGGATGCGGTGCGGCTTCATGACTGCGAACCTACCCACCACCCCCGACAGATCGGCGCCGCACCGGTCACCGAGGCAGTCGGGCTGTGACCCGAAGCAGTGGGACCGGTAACTGCGCGGCACCGGGAACCGCCGTGAGCCACCTCTCGGCCCGCTGCAACTGCCCGGGGGTGCGTCCCGGCGTGTAGAGGGAGGTCACCGCGAGACGCGCATCGGTGTCGCAGGTGAGCGGGAAGGGGAATCTCTGCCGGGCGACACGAACCTGGGCCAGGCCGGCGTTGACCAGGTGTCGCTCCAGGGATCGCCGGGACAGTTGGCGCGGCAGGGATCCCGGTCCGCGCAGTGCCGCCGTCAACGCCAGCAATGCCGGCACATCCTGGATCGAGATCGGCCCGGTGGCCGGGACCATCGCTGCGAAAGTCCCACCGGGGCGCAGGACCCTGGCGACCTGGGACAACGTCTCAGCGAGCGGGACGAGCATCAGGGCCATGGACATCACGATCGTGTCGGCGCTGTCGTCCGGGAGATCCAGGTCGGTGACGTCGCCGAGGGCAACGGGTCCGCGCCCGGCCGAGCGGGCTGCCGTGAGTTCCGCTTCATTGCGATCGATGCCCAGGTAACTGCTGTAGGCGATATGGGACTGCATCGGGCACGACCCGCAGGCCAGGTCGACCACGTCACCGGCCGGATCGGGCAGCGCGTCGGCGAGCCACTCATAGGCCGAGCCGTGGACCGGATGGCGGGCGTGCTGCAGCGCCTCCTCGGTGATGCCGGGATGCCCGTCGTGGTACGCCTCGACGTACCTGTCCCAGTCCGCCTCCTTCATCGGGGACCGACGGCGGGATGCGGGTTGTCCATGTGTCGCAGGGTAGGCACGGCCGTCCTGATGCGGCAAAGGCTCAGCTCGACCGCCGTCGGCGCAGCAAGGCCTCCTGGCACGCGGAGGCCACCATGTCTCCGGCCTCGGAGAAGAAGGTGCCCCGCGCGAAACCTCGTCCGGCCACCGCTGTCGGGCTGTCGGTGACGAACAGCGTCCAGTGGTCGACCCGGAAGGGGCGGTGGAACCACATCGCGTGATCCAGCGACGCGATCTGCAGGTGCCGTGTCCCGGCGAAGCCCCCATGGTCGGTCAGCATGGTTCCCACCAGTGACAGGTCCGAGAAGTAGGTGAGGGCGCACACCTGGACCAGTGGGTCGTCCGGAAGGGGCTCGGGGGATCGTAGCCACGCCATCTGATGCGCTCGGCCGGTCGCGGCGACGAACTCGGGATCGACGACCCGCATCTCGATGAAGTCATGCTCCGGGTAGCCCTCGTCGCGCAGCCGGGCGGCCTCGATGGGATCCGTCGAATGCGGCCAACTCTTGGGCTCGCCGGACTGCGGGGGAGGGACTCGTCGGATCCACTCCTCGGCCGCTCCGTACTCTCCCTGGCGCGCCTGATGTTCCGGTCCGTCGAAGGGGGGCGCGAACGAGGCCGCCAGCGTGAAGATCGTCTCCCCGTACTGGACCGCGGTCACACGCCTGGTGCTGAAGGAACCTCCGTCACGTGGGCGGTCGACCAGATACACGATGGGGTCGGTCGTGCGCCCCGGGCGCAGGAAATACCCGTGCAAGGAGT
Organism: uncultured Micrococcales bacterium; assembly: GCA_903915555.1. Classification (GTDB taxonomy): domain Bacteria; phylum Actinomycetota; class Actinomycetes; order S36-B12; genus CAIWTL01. The sequence goes on from CAIWTL010000379.1 coordinate 10,377, forward strand.
GCACGTGTCGATCGTCCCGGTCGACGGTGTGCCCCGCGGCGATCAGTGCCTGCGCGGCGACCTGACCACCGAAGGCGCGCAGCGGGGATCCCGCATGGCACCAGCCGGTGAAGATGTCGCGGTCGATGCGGTCCAGATGCAGCCGGTCCAGGAAGGAGTGCTCATTGGGCCGGTGCGCCTCCGTCGACTGGGCCAGGGGATCGCCGTCAGGGGTCATGGTCTCGACGGTAGTCGGCAGTGACGGTGTCAGTCCTTCCGCAGTCCGACGGTCGCCCTCGTGTCCGGCGGTGTTCGTGCCAGGGCTGTCGCGATCTCGGCGCCGAGTACTGCCAGGGCCGCGGCTATGCCCGCGACGAGGGCGAAGATGAGGGCATCGAGATCCCGGATTGCCAGCAGCACCAGCCAGATGACGGTCGCCACACCGGCCACGGCGAGGAGAAGCAGGGCGATCAGCAGCCCGGCGTACTCCGCTCCCCAGAACGGTGAGACGACGAAGCCCAGCAACGCGGACAGTGCGACGACCACGAAGAATACGACGCCTGTCGACGCGGCTCCCAGCACCCCGCCGATGACCGCCATGAGCGACGGTCGCCGGCTGTGCAGCAGCCACACCAGGACGGGGACGGCAACGATCACCGCCAGCGACAGCAACGAGGAGAGGGCCGCGAGCCATTCGGTGCCGGGGGACGGCGATCCGTCGGGAGCAATGAGCACCGTGCTCACCCCGATCACCACACTGAAAGCCGCTGCCGTCATCAGGAAGGCGTCCCCGATGAGAGTCAGTCGTTGTCGGGTGGCGAAAGCCTTGATCCACTCGACCCAGTCAACCGAGGGGTGGGTCGGGGTGGCCCAGTGGTGGGTCGGGGTGGTCGGTGTAGGTGATGCCGGTGGGGCTTGTCCACGTCCACCCGGCCAGGGGCGACCGCAGATCTGCCCCGTGCGGGTCTGGTCTGTGGTCCAGCGGGTCAGGGGTGAGTGGCCAGCCTAAACGGTGGGCGGCGAGAGTCGTCGCAACGCCCTCGGAGGCTGAGGCGTCGCGGGCAAGCCGACATCTGCGAAGTTGCAGCGATCTGGTGTTGGCTTTCGCGAGCATCCCGGCGCGATCCCTCCTAGCATCCCGGATCATGAAGTCGATTCGCACCAGGACAGTCGTTGCAGCCAGCTCGGCGGCCACTCTGGCCGCTGCAGTGTTCGTGGCGCCGGTGCCCGCCCACGCAGCCACCACGGAGACCTTCACGCCCGGATCGGGCGGCGTGGTCGCCAATACCCCCTTCGACTGGACCGTGCCCGCGGGTGTCACCTCGATCGCCGCGGTGGTCGACGGTGCCGGCGGTGGTGGTGGGCTGATCGTGAACGCGCAGGGTGGCAACGGCGGCGGTGGTGCCCGGGTCACCACACAGTTGACCGTCACACCGGGCCAGGTTCTGCGCCTCGTAGTCGGCGGAGGTGGCGCTGGAGGCGGGTCGGGGCTTCTCGGGGCGAACGGCGGCGGACTGTCCGGAATCCTGGACAAGAACGCCCCCACCGATGCTGCCGTGCGGACCATAGCCGGAGGGGGCGGCGGCGGTGGCGCGGCGAACCTCGGCGGGTACACGGCTGGAGCGGGTGGTAGTGGCAGCAACTCGCTCGGTGGCTCCGGCACCAACGCCAGCGGGGTGCCGGACTACGCCGACGGTGCCGATGGCGGCAGCGGGACTGGCTCGGGTGGCTTCGGCGGCGGAGGTGGCATCACAGGCGGTAGGGACGGCGAGAACTTCACCGACTTCGGAACGGGGAATGGCGGCCGCACCGTCAGCCCCTTTTCCGGCGGGGGCGGCGGCGCGGGCTACGGGGGCGGCGGTGAGGGAGGAGTAGGTGGATTCGGGGGGGGCGAGGCGGGCGCCGGTGGCGGTGCCGGCGGTTCCATCGGACCCTCGGCCGTCTATGCGGCCTCGCCGATCGGACTGGCGGGGAGCGGTGGGAACCCGGGGACTGCGGGTGCTGATGGCCGCATCGAACTGACGTACACCGGGGCGGATCCGACGCCGACACCGACCCCCACGCCGACTCCTACTCCGACGCCCACGCCGACTCCGACGCCCACCCCCACGCCGACTCCGACGCCGACACCGACTCCCACCCCGACGCCTCAGGTGGAGACGACGCTGCGGGTCAAGGCGAACAGCGGTCCGGTGGAGACGGGCCGGCGTTCGGCTTTGGTGCGGTCGATCAAGACCAATGGGACGATCCGCGCGCTGGACGCCACCTGTCGGCTGCGGGGCAACACCCTGCGCGGCCGCACCGCCCGAAAGGTCTGCGGACTCGCAACCATGGGTGAGCGGGTCACCGCCGCACCGTCGTGTGCCCGCGGCGTGACCATGTCGGTCCGGGTTGTCGCCCGCAAGGCAGGGGCAGCCCGGGAGACCTGGCTCCGCACGTGGCGGGTGGCCGGCGAGACCCGGTGTGCGATCAACGGGACCGGCTGACCCCGCACGCCTGCGGCGAGTCACGTCTCGCCGTCACGAGTCAGGCAGTGAGCTGGGCCCGGACGGGTGGCCGCGACGCCGACATCTCCCGGCTCATGTACGCCAAGACCCCACTGCTGCCCGACCTGGTCGGGAACGACCGTCGGTGGGTGTGGATCGACGACGCCCACTCCGGGTGGGACCACCAGTACCTCGTCCGAGCCGGAATGGATCCGACCCGGTTCCGCCTGGTGCGCACCGATCCGGCCGTCGGCCTGATGTGAGAGGACGTCGCTGACGCGCTGTCGTTCGCGCGGGGTGACGAGACCGCGCCTGCGGGACCGCGGCGCCGGGACACGGATGGACCGGGGCTCACGCGAGGCCGGCGAGAGGCGGCTCCTCCGGAGGCGGACGTCCTGATCGAGGAGTTCGCCGCGCTCCTGGAAGGAGTCACGGCCGACGACAGCGGGGTATGTGCCCGCTGCGGCGGAGTGACCCGTCCGGTGGTCTACGGTCTGCCATCCGATGAGCTGGTCGAGCGATCCGACCGGGGCGAAGTGGTCCTCGGCGGCTGTTGCCCTCCCGCCGGTCCGCCCGAGGTCTGTTGCACCGCGTGCGGTGCCTCGAGTGGCGGGTGGTGAGGGCGTGACGACTGGTCAGTGGTCGGTCGTTGACAGTTCGGTCACCGACGGCGGCACCGGGATCCCGGGACGCAGGTTCGGATCCGGATGGATCGTGACCGGCGGCGGGCCGAAGCGGACGACGCCGGCCCACGTGTCACCGGCGATGTCTTCCGGCGGGTCGTCGGGCCAGGCGTCGCTGGTGCGCAGCGACCACTGGTCGATCGGCATCTGGAGCGCCATGGTGGCGGCCAGCTCCTTGCCGGTGGACGGGCGCACCTCGGCTGTCCGTCCCGGCAGGACGTGATCGGTCAGGACCGCGAGAGCCGGGACCTGGTCCTCGGCAGTGGTGAAGACGCCGAACAGCACCGCGCTGCGGTAGACGATGGACGACTCGAACGCCGACCGCGCCACGACGATGCCCCCCACCTCAGTGACGGCGACGCACGCGGGAGCCCCTGCCGCCAGTGCGCGCAGCCAACCCGACCCGGTGGATCCGTGGATCAGGATCCGATCGCCGTCGCGGGCGAACAGGGTGGGGATGATCACCGGCTCGCCGTCGACGACCAGGCTCACGTGGGCGAGGAACTGCGAGTCGAGCAGGTCGTCGAGTTCCGATCGGGACGTCGACATCTTCTCGGGCATACGCGTAGAGACGAGTTTCGGCACGGCGCTCATCGTAGTCGGGCCGGAGACGGCCTCAGGTCAGGAGAACAACGACCCCAGCGCGGCGAGGGAGTCCTCGTCGACGGAGAACCAGGCCCATTGGCCGCGCTGCCGGCGATGAACCAGGCCGGCCTCCGTCAGGACCTTCAGGTGATGACTGACGGTCGGCTGGGACAGGCCGACCGGATCGTTCAGGTCGCACGCGCAGGCCTCACCCGAGGCGCGGATGAGGGTCAGCAACTGCAGTCGGGTCGGGTCGGCCACCGCCTTGAGCACGCGAGCCAGGCGGTCGGCCTCGTCGCGGGACAGCGGAGTACGCAGACCCGTGGGGCAGCATTGGTCGATCTGCAGGACGGGGAGGTCGCCGCCAGTGGTGGTCGTTGAGCGTGGAGTCTTCGTCGGGGACAGCTTGGCCATGTGTCGCCTCCTCACGCCCGGCGGTCGGGTTCGCGGCGGATCCGGTGGATCGATGTGAATCTATATTGACAGGAATCAATATGAGTCTAGGCTGGTTTGTATCGACAGGCGTCAATATGCGCCCCCACCCGATCGGGTGATGCACCGTCGAAAGGTAGGAACAGCATGAACCCCACCAGCAGCACCGCGGGTACGAGCGCCGACACCAAGGCCGACTCCCGCACGACGAGCCGGGTCCAGTTGGCCCTCAACGTCGCCGACCTGGACAGTTCCATCGCCTTCTACTCCACGCTCTTCGGCGTGACGCCTCACAAGCTGCGGCCCGGCTACGCGAACTTCGAGGTCCAGAACCCGCCTTTGAAGCTGGTGCTGATCGAGGTGGCGCAGGACGAGCGGGGGACCGGTACGCAGGGAGCGCTGAACCACCTCGGCGTCGAGGTCGCCACCACCGACGAGGTGTCGGCGGCCGCCGCGGGGCTGGCTGCGGGCGGTCTGCCGACGGTGTCGGAGGACGCCACCACCTGCTGCTACGCGGTACAGGACAAGGTCTGGGTCCACGATCCGGCCGGCACGCCGTGGGAGGTCTACACGATCCTCGACGACGACCCGGCACAGGCGACCGCCCCGTCGGGCGGGTGCTGCGCGGATGTCACCGTCGCGATCGGTTCCGCCCCGCCGGCCGCGGAGACAGCGTCGCTGTGACGTCTCGGCCGAACCCTTCTGACGGCGAGGCAGCTTCCACCGCCACTGCCGATCCGGCCGAGCGGGCGGTCCTGGAGCGGATGTCCCGGCTCGACCGGTGGCTGCCGCTGTGGATCGCGGCGGCCATGGTCGTGGGCCTGCTCCTGGGCCGGTTCTTCCCCGCGGTACAGACGATCCTCGAGGCGGGCAGCATCGACGGCACATCGTTGCCGATCGCGGTCGGCCTCCTGGCGATGATGTATCCCGTCCTGGCGCGCGTCCGCTACGACCGGCTGGGGCACGTCACCGCCGACCGTCGGCTGCTCGTGCTCTCCCTTGTCCTCAACTGGGTCGTCGGGCCCGCGCTGATGTTCGTGCTCGCGTGGACGTTCCTGCCCGACCAGCCGGAGTTCCGGACCGGTCTCATCGTCGTGGGGCTCGCCCGATGCATCGCCATGGTGCTGATCTGGAACGAGCTGGCGTGCGGTGACCGGGAAGCCGCGGCTGTCCTGGTGGCCATCAACTCCGTCTTCCAGATCGTCGCGTATGCGGCACTGGGTGTGTTCTACCTGCAGATCCTGCCGGGCTGGCTCGGCTGGCAGACCGCCGACGCGCAGTTCTCCACGTGGGCCATCACCAAGAGTGTCCTGATCTTCCTCGGACTGCCACTGGTCGCGGGGTACCTGACGCGTCGGATCGGTGTCGCCAGGAAGGGGGAGCGCTGGTACGACGACACGTTCCTGCCGCGGATCGGTCCCATCGCCTTGTACGGGCTGCTCTTCACCATCGTGGTGATGTTCGCCCTGCAGGGCCAGCAGATCACGTCGGATCCGGGCAGCGTGATCCAGATCGCGATCCCCCTGCTGTTCTACTTCGCGATCATGTGGTTCACGGCCTTCTTCGCCGCGCGGGCGGTCGGCCTCGACTACGCCAAGACCGCGACGATGGCGTTCACAGCGGCCGGCAACAACTTCGAGTTGGCGATCGCGGTGTGTATCGGGGTCTGGGGTGTCACCAGCGGGCAGGCCCTGGCCGGAACGGTCGGCCCACTGATCGAGGTGCCTGCGCTCGTCGCGCTGGTCTATGTCAGCCTCTGGCTGCGCCGTCGACTGTTCCGGACCACCCCTACGAGCCCGTCCCCCAACCCCGCAGGAGGAACCCCGTGACCGAGCAACCGGCGGAGACCGTCGCCAAGCCCAGCGTCCTGTTCGTGTGTGTGCACAACGCCGGCCGATCCCAGATGGCGGCGGCCTACCTGGCCCACCTGGGTGCCGGGCGCATCGAGGTGCGCTCGGCCGGGTCGGCTCCCGGCGACGCCATCAACCCGGTGGCGGTGGCCGCGATGGCCGAGGAGGGCATCGACATGAGCGCCGAGGTTCCCAAGATCCTCACGGTCGACGCCGTCCAGGCCAGCGATGTCGTCATCACCATGGGATGCGGCGACACGTGCCCCATCTTCCCAGGCAAGCGCTACGAGGACTGGGAGCTGGCCGATCCCGCCGGCCAGGGCATCGAGGCGGTGCGTCCCATCCGCGATGAGATCCGCAGCCGGGTCGAAGCGCTTGTGTCGGAACTGGCGCCCGCTCAGATATGAGGTCAGCCGCCGGCGAAGGGGGGGAGGACGTCCACGGTGGACCCGGGCTCGATGGTCGCGGTTGTGTCCAGGCGGACTCCGTCGACGACGAGGCTGCTCAGGGCAAGGACCTGCGCCATGCGGTCGCCGTAGCGGCTGCCCAGGGCGGTGCGCAGGGTCGGGACGTCGGCGGCGTCGACCGTCACCGTCGCGTCGCCGCCGGCGGCGTCGCGGGCGGCGGCGAACAGTCGCACCTCGATCATGGGGACGCCTCTTCCCGGTCCGGGGTCGGCTGACCGGGGTCGACAGTCCCCGCCCTGCTTCCCAGGACGTGAGCAACTCCTGCGAGCGCCAGGCCGAGCAGGACGCCGACGCCGAGGTTCCACACCACCCCCACGACTCCGACCAGCAGTGCGATCGACCAGTCGGTCCGGCCGCGTAGGTCGCGCAGGAGCCCGATGTGCACGACGGCGGCCACGCCAAGCAGGGCCGCCAGCACGCTGAGCGGGAACAGTGGCAGGAGATCTGTCATCACCGCGCCGAACCCGATCGCCATCACCAGCAGGACGCCACCCATGAGCGCGGGGGCCCGCCACGTCCGGGCACCGAACGCGTAGTGGGCGCTCAAGCCCCCGGCGCCGTGACACACGGGCATCCCGCTGATCGCCCCCGCGAACAGGTTGGCGCCGCCGAGGGTCCGGGCCAGCCGGGACGGGGTCACCCGCCGGCCTGCGTCACCGAAGTAGGTGTCGGCGGCGTCGGCCGGAGCCAGGCACGAGTTGGCGAAGGTCAGTGGGAGCTGCGGCAGGACAAGGAGGACGAATGCGATGCCGAAGGTGTCCAGGGATAGCGAGGGCAAGGCGATCGCGGCGGGGCCGATGCCCGGGATCGACGCCCCACCGGTGATGAGGAGGATCACCGCGGTCAGTAGAGCGCCACCGATCACCAGCAGAACCACGCGGTTGCGCAACCACAGGAGGAGGGCGAACAACGCGACGGCGCCGACCAGCAGCCACGGCGGCGCGAGTTGATCGGTGAACGACGATGGTGGTTCGGTGACCAGGCCCCACGCGACCTTGATGAAGAGAAGTCCGACGCTGAGTTGGACTCCCCGGATGACGGGGGTGGGGAAGAATCCCGCGACCCGGTCCAGGCCACCGCCGAGGCCGAGGATGAGGAAGATCGCGCCCATCAACAGCGCGCCCGCCGCGATGACATCGGCACCCAGTCCGGCCGCGATGGCGACTGCCCCGAAGGCCTTCAACGGCTGCACCGCGATGGGTAGTCGATAGACCCGGGCCACCACCAGGTAGAGCACACCGGCCGGCAGCAGGACCGCGGTCGGGCTCAGCCCGTTGGCGACGATGAGTGCCACGGCGATCGGGACGAACACCCCGAGATCCGCCACCGCCCCCGACGCCTCGCGCCACCACAGCCGACCGTCGGGCGGCGCGGTGGCCGGGGTCGCCGGGGCAGCGGTGGTGGTCACGTCAGCCGCCGATCGCCGACATGCCGCGACCGGGCCGCGTGAATCCGGGGTCGTCGGTCCCGTGCCCGCGGCGCTTGGCCGCCACATCCAGTCGCATCAGGGCCGCCAACTCCGCGTCGGACGCACCCGCCCGCAGGGGAGTCCGGAGGTCGGTCTCCGTGCGGGCGAACAGGCAGTTCATCCATTGCCCGTCCGAGGTGAGCCGCACGCGGTCGCAGTCGCCGCAGAACGGTCGCGTCATGGAGCCGATGACCCCGACGGTCTGCGGACCTCCGTTGACCGAGAAGATCTCCGCGGGGGAGGATCCGCGGTCGGCCACGGGAGTCAACTCGAAGCCGGCGTCGGCCAGCGAACGTTCGATCTCCGCCGCCGTCACCATCTGCGACGCATCCCAGGCGTGCTGGGCATCAAGTGGCATCTGCTCGATGAAACGCAGTTGCACTCCCTGCTCGAGCGCCCAGAGCAGCAGGGTCGGTGCCTCGTCGTCGTTGACGCCACGCATCAGCACGCTGTTCACCTTGACCGGGTTCAGTCCCGCGGCCTTGGCAGCGGCGATGCCCGCCAAGGTCTCCACGAGCCGGTCGCGACGGGTGAGCCGGACGAAGCGCTGCCGGTCCATCGTGTCGAGGCTGATGTTCACGCGGCCCAGACCGGCGTCGGCCAACGGCGCGGCCAGGCCGGTGAGCCGCAGGCCGTTGGTCGTCAGGGCCACCTCGGGGGAGTGGGGCATCGCGCGGATCGCCCGGACGATGCCCACGACGTCGGGACGCAACAGTGGCTCCCCGCCCGTCAGTCGGATGGTCCGGACGCCCTGATCGACCGCCACTCGGACGAGTCGCAGCAACTCCGGGGTCGTGAGGTGTCTGCCGCGCTCGATCCACTGCATGCCCTGCTCCGGCATGCAGTAGGTGCAGCGCAGGGAACAGCGATCCGTCAGGGAGACGCGCAGATCGGTGTGGCGTCGACCGAAGCGGTCGATCAATGTGCTCATGGGCAGTTCACCCACTCCGTCGTGCCATCGCCGAACCGCTGGTGCTTCCAGATGGGCAGGCGCTCCTTGGCGGTGTCGACCAACCACGCGCAGGCCGCGAAGGCCTCCCGCCGATGAGCGGCGGAGACCGCCACCAGATACACGAGGTCACCGATCGCCAGGTCGCCGACCCGATGCCGCGCTGTCGCCCGCCGCACCCCCGGAAGCGTGAGCGCCTCGCTGACGACCCCGTGCAGGATGCGATCGGCGTCGGGGTGGGCCTCATAGGACAACGACACCACCTGCTGTCCATGATCGTGGTCCCGCACCCTCCCCTCGAACACCACGACAGCCCCGCTGCCGTCATCGGCCACCGTGGCACGCACCGCGGACTCGTCGATCGCGTCCGGCCCGACCCAGGTCGATGCCGGCGGGGCCGACGTCGGGGGCGCATGACCGCCACCGGCGAGCATCTGCAGTGCGTGCTCGACCAGCGGCCCGGCGACCGCCCAGCCATCCCTGACCCCACCCGGACTCCCGGGGAGCGCGAGCACCAGTGCGCCACGCAGGGTCCAGGCGCCACCGCGCGACAGATCAGTGGTGGGGACACGCTCCCGCGACGCCGCACGGATGGCCTCACCGATCCCGGGTACGGGTCGCGCCGCCAGCCGTCCGACAGCTTCCGGCGTGACGTCCCGCGGCCCCAGTCCGGTGCCCCCGGTGAGCACCACGAGGTCGGCACCCGCGTCGATCGCCCCGGCGACGGCCTTGCCGATCAACTGCTCGTCGTCGGGCACGACGAGTCGGTCGTGGACATCCCATCCGTCGGCGGTCAGCAGGTCGGTGACCAGGGGGCCGGAGCGGTCGTGGGACGGCTCCCGGCTCGCGGTGTCGGAGCAGGTGATGATCGTGGCCGACCGGCTCACCGGGTCCACTCCCCGCTGCGGCCACCCGTCTTGATGTCGACGCGGACATCGGTGACCACGGCGGCGGGGTCGAGACTCTTGGTCATGTCGATGACGGTCAGTGCGGCGACGCTGACGGCGGTCAGGGCCTCCATCTCCACGCCGGTGCGATCGGCGGTCCTCACCGTCGCCCGGATGTCCACACCTCCGTCGGCGACGCTGAGGTCGACCTGGACGCCGTGCACGGCGATGGGGTGGCACATCGGGATGAGATCCGGGGTCCGCTTGGCGGCCATGATCCCCGCGATCCGAGCGGTGGCCAGGACGTCGCCCTTGGGTACCGTTCCCTCCGCGATGGCTGTGGCAGCAGCGGTGAGGACGCGCCCGGAGGCGACAGCAGTGCGGACGGTGACGTCCCGGTCGGCGACGTCGACCATCCGAGCCGCACCGCTGTCATCGAGATGGCTCAGTCCGCTCACGCCGACTCCCGTCGTATGGTGCGGAGGTGTCCGACTCGCCCTCCGACTGGTCCGTGGTCATTCTGACAGGCGGAGCCTCCCGACGGATGGGTCGAGACAAGGCGGCATTGACGGTCGGAGGACGAACCCTGCTCGACCGGCTGCTTTCCGGGATCCCTTCGCCGGTGCCCGTCGTCGTGGTGGGTCCGCAGCCCGACTGTCCGGTGCGCCCGGTCACGGTGACCCGCGAACAACCCTCCGGAGGGGGGCCCTTGGCCGGGATCGGTGCGGGACTCACGATGGTCCGCACTGCGATCACGGTGGTGGCGGCCGGAGACCTCCCGTACGCCGGTCCGGCGATCCCGCGGCTGGCCGCCGAGGTGCGGCGGGGGACCGAGGACGCCGTCGTGCCCATCGTGGGCGGGCGACTGCAGCCCCTCATCGCGGGCTACCGCACCGAACAGCTGCGCGGGGCGCTCGCGCGGATCGGGGACCCGAGTGGGCGTCCCGTGCGGGAGGTGCTGGGGCTCCTCACCGTTCGGGCCGTTCCGGGGGAGCCCGCCGTCCACGCTGACGTCGACACACCCGACGATCTTGCGATCGCTCGGACGATAATGAGCGCGAACGAGGAGGGTCCCATGGAGGAATGGCTGGCAGCGTTGAGCACCCGACTGGGTGTGCCAGGTGACGTCGATGTCGATCTCGTCCTCGATGTGGCCCGTGATGCGGCCCATGGGGTGGAGCGGCCCGCCGCACCACTCACGACCTACCTGCTGGGGCTCGCGGTCGGTTCCGGGCGGGACCCGGTCGAGGCTGCGGCCCTCATACAGGACCTCGCGGCCACGTGGAGTCCCGATGCCTCCGACGATGACTGACGTACGGACCGCGACCCCATGGCCGCGGGCACGCGAGGTGGCACGCGACTTGCCCCGGGTACTGGAGCCGGTGCCGTCGTCACCGGGTGCGGCTGTCGAACGTGTCCTGGCGCAACCGGTGACCGCGCGATCCGATCTACCCGGCTTCGACACCTCCAGCATGGACGGGTGGGCGGTATCGGGCGACGGCCCCTGGCCCGTCGTGGGCGAGGTGCTGGCGGGCAGCGCGCCGCCCGCGGTCGCGCCGGGGAGCGCCGTGGTCATCGCCACGGGAGCAGCCGTGCCCGAGTCGTGCGATGAGATCGTCCGGCGTGAGGCGGGACAGGTCCAGAACGGTGTCCTGTACGCCGAGCGCGTCGGGAGCGGCCACGACATCCGCCCCCGCGGCGAGGAGTGCCGCGCGGGCGACGTTCTGGTCGCCGCCGGGGCTGTCGTCACGCCCGCCGTCGCCGGCCTCGTCGCGGCCGCTGGTGTCGACGAGGTCCTGGTCGTGGCGCAGCCGCGGGTCCACCTGCTCCTCCTCGGCGATGAACTGCTCGACGCGGGAATCCCGACGGCCGGCCGCGTGCGCGACTCCCTGGGTCCGCAGCTTCCCGGATGGGTCGCCCGGTTGGGGGGACGCGTCACTGGGGTGACCCGTGTGCCGGACACCGTGGCCGCACTCGTCGCGGCGCTGGAGGACTCCCGTGACTGTGATGTCGTGATGACCACCGGCGGCACCGCCGCGGGTCCCGTGGACTGCCTCCACCGGGCGCTGGCGGAGGTCGGCGCCGGCCTGGTGGTCGACTCCGTCGCGGTTCGTCCGGGCCATCCGATGATGCTCGCGGACTGGGACGGGCTGCCGGTGCTCGGGCTGCCCGGGAACCCGCAGAGCGCCGTCGTGGCGCTCATGTCGTTGGGTGAGCCGCTGCTGTCGCGGATGCGGGGCCTCGGCGGCTCCTTGCTGATCCCGATCACCCTGACCGCTGCGTTGGCAGCCCCCCAGACGGAGCACCGCCTCGTGCTCGGTCGCGTCGACGACGGCCGCTTCACCGCGGTCTCCCATCTGGGTTCGGCGATGCTGCGGGGACTCGCAGCCGCGCAGGGCTTCGCGGTCCTCCCGCCCGGCGGCGCCGAGGCGGGAGCCCTGGTGGACTGGTTGCCGCTCCCGTGACCAACGCGGACCGAGTCCTGGAAGGAGGTCCAGGATGAGGAAAGGCGAGTGCCTGGCCTCCCTCGACCTGGCGTGAGCCCTACGGTGTGATCCACCGGAGCAGAGAGGGCGAGGCTGATGCAGCGACGGCGGGTGGCGATCCTCGGGGCGGGCAACGGCGGGCGGACGGCCGCTGTGGAACTCGGTCTGCGTGGCCACGACGTGACCATCTTCGGCCGCCCCGATTTCGGCGATCGGCTCAAGGTGATCGAGGAAAGAGGCGGTATCCGCTCCACGGGAGTCATCGAGGGGGACGCCCCCGTGCGCGTGACGACCGACCTCGCATCCGCCGTCGACGACAAGGACCTCATCCTCATCGTGGTGCCGACCAACTACCAGCGGGAATACTCGCGCCTGCTGGCGCCGTTGGTCACCGATGGGATGACGATCGGTCTGATGCCGGGGTCGTTCGGGTCGCTGGAGTTCGTGGCGGATCTGCGGAACCGTGGCGCGACCGCCGACATCACCGTCTGCGAGTTCGCGGCGCTTCCGTATGCCACGAGGATCACCGGACCCGATGAGGTCCACGTCTTCGGGCGGCGCAGTTTCGTCTCTGCCGGGGTCTTCCCGTCCCGGCTCTCCGACACCGTGGCGCCGCTGCTGACGGATCTGTACCCCGACCTGCGCATGATGGCCAACGTCATCGAGGCCGGCCTGAACAACCCCAACCCCACGCTGCATTGCCTCGGGGTGCTGCTGTCCGCCAGTCGGATCGAGTACAGCCACGGTGACTTCTACTACTACGAGGAGGGCATGACCCCCAGCGTCTGCCGGGCGATCGAGGCGATCGACGCCGAGCGGCAGGCCATCGGTGCGGCTCTCGACGTCGATGTGATGAGCCTGATCGACACCTACCCCGACGTCGGCTACGGACCGCGGGGCACCACTTTCTGGTCGGTCATCCGCGGTGTCGAGGCGCTGCATGGGATCAAGGGACCGGGAGAGCTCGACAGCCGTTACCTGACGGAAGATGTCCCGATCGGCCTCACCATCTACTCCCAGCTGGGCCGGGCGATGGGAGCCCCCGCCCCGCTCATGGAGTCCGTGATCACGATCGCCGGTGCCCTGCTGTCCCGTGACTTCGCCGACGCTGGTCGCACGTTGCAGCGATGTGGCATCGACGGCCTCGATCGCGGCCAACTGCAGGAGTACGTCACGAACGGTGTGCGCCCCGAATAGGCTGGCGCGCATGACAACCCTCGAGTTCCCCGTCGCGGGCGAGTGGGCCTCCGGCGCCCAGACCCGCGAGGTCCGTTCGCCCTATGACGACGGTCTCCTCGCCGTGGTCCCCTCCTTCACCGCGCTCGACGTCGATCGTGCTGTCGCGGTCGGCAAGAGCGCCCTCGTCTCCCATCCGCTCGCCGCGCACGAGCGTGCCGCCATCCTGGACCGGGCCGCCGTCCTGCTCGCCGAGCGTGCCGACGAGATCTCCCGCGATCTGGCGGCCGAAGCCGCCAAGCCGCTGACGCAAGCGCGCATGGAGGTACAGCGGGCGGTGTCCACGCTGCAGTTCTGCGCAGCCGAAGCGCGCACGTTCACCGGCGACATGGTCCCCATGGATGCCGCGGCAGCCGGGGTCGGTCACCTCGGGCTCGTGCTGCGGATGCCCGTCGGCGTGGTGGGGGCGATCACCCCGTTCAACTTCCCCCTGAACCTGGTGGCACACAAACTCGGCCCCGCCGTGGCTGCCGGGTGTCCGGTCGTCAACAAACCCGCCAGCCAGACCCCGCTGTCGGCGCTCCACCTGGCCAAGGTCCTCTTCGACGCGGGTCTGCCCATGGACTACCTGAGCGTGGTCCCCGGCCCTGGTTCGGTCATCGGTGACGCCCTGGTCCACAACGACGACGTCGCCCTGATCTCCTTCACCGGCTCGCCCGAGGTCGGTTGGGACATCCGACGGGCGGCGCCGCACAAACGGGTCGGCCTCGAGTTGGGCAACAACTCCCCGTTGATCATCTGTGCGGACGGAGACTGGCGGGCCGCGGCGAAGGCCGTGCGGCTGGCCGGCTTCTCCCACGCGGGCCAGTCCTGCATCTCGACGCAACGGATCCTCGTGGATGAGCGCATCAAGGGCGAGTTCGTCGCGGAACTGGTCACCCAGGTGGAGTCGCTCGTCGTCGGGGACCCCCTGGACGAGGCGACCGAGGTCTCCGCACTCATCAGCCGCTCGGAGACCGAACGGGTCGCCACATGGGTGGACGCCGCGGTGGCGGGGGGAGCGACCCTGGCCACGGGAGGGGATCGGACGACCCAGGATCACCTGCGGCCCACCGTGCTCGTCGATGCCAGTCCCGAGGACGACGTCTGCGCGACCGAGGTGTTCGGTCCCGTCGTGGTCGTGCGCGGGTTCAGCGATCTGCGCTCGGCGGTGGAGGAGGCCAATGACTCCCGCTACGGACTACAGGCGGCGATCTTCACCCAGGACATCGACACGGCACTGTGGGCGGCGCGGACCCTGGACTTCGGCGGAGTGCTGATCAACCAGGTGCCCACCTGGCGGGCCGACCACATGCCCTACGGTGGGCTGCGCGATTCCGGCAACACCCGGGAGGGTCCCGGCTGGAGCATCCGGGAGATGACCGAGGAGCGGCTGGTCGTCGTCAAGACCGGCCCTGGACCCGCCTGAACGGAGTGCCCCCTTGATCACCTGGCTGATGACCGAGCTGTCACCCGCGGTACGGCTCATCCTGGCGATCCTGATCTTCGTGTCGATCACGGTCACCATCGTCGCGTTCGCGCATACCCGCATCATCGCCCTCGCCAACGGGGCTCCCTGGCCACCCGCAGCGGACGCCGAGGAGCACCCCCCGCATGACCCGGCGCTCTATGGCCCTTACGAGTCGCCGCCGCCCTCGGACCTCGCCGGTCGCATCATCGGGATGACGGCGACCGCCTTCGTGTTCCTGCTGGCCTTCACCCTCAGCAACTTCTGGAGCAATGCCGAGGACGCCCGGTCGGCGTTCCAGGAGGAGGTGTCCAACCATGGCACGGCAGTGTCCGCCGCCCGACTCCTGCCGCCGGGAGAGACGCGAGATCGCTCGTTGGCGGTGCTCGACGAGTATGCGCGATCCGTCAAGGACGTCCAATGGTCGCTCATGCAGCAGGCCGACACGCAGGCGGCGTTGCGTGCGCACCGGGAGGCGGCCCTTGCCGTAGGGCGCGAGATCGTTCTCAATCCAGACAAGGAGTTGCGGTCGCAGGAGAGTTTCCCGGTTCTGCAGCAGGCGGCGGAGAGCATGATCGCCCAGGGCACGGAACGCATCAATCAACTCCCCCGCCCTGAGGCGCCGGGAGTGGTCATGTTGATCTTCCTCCTCGGGGTGGTCAATCTGGCGGTGGCATCGGCGTTCCAGCCGGCCCGCCTGCGGACCAATATGTTCCTGATGGGGACGTACGCGGCGATCGTCGCCCTCCTCATCTTCGTGGTGGTGGAGACCAGCAACGCCTTCCTCGGCGCGGGTGCGATCCTGCCCGACGGGTTCATCCATCCCTCCTGATATCGAACACATGTTCCTTCGTGCTTCGCATTCCCCGCGGGGTCGATGAGGCCTATCTCACTTATGTCGCGCCAATGTTGAAATTGTGTCGCAACGGGAAGGAGCCTCCTCTGACGGCGCCGAGCGCGTCGTTACGGCGCGAAAGTCGCGCCCCTGGAGGTGGAAACAGTGACCCGTCGCCTGATGACGACGATCTTTACGGCAGCCGCGGTGCTCGTGGCCGGCCTGGCCCTCGTGCCGGCCGGAGCGGCGAACGCCGCCCCCGATGCCCGGCCCAGTGCGGTGCGCGCCAAGGCGCAGAAACCGTTCTTCGCCGGCTGCAAGAAGACCGGGCGCTTCAACGAGCGCCGTTTCGACTTCGACCTCGACGCGGTCCTCGCCGGACGCTGCGTGACCTCGCGGGTCAAGGGTGTCGACCTGGTGAGCTCCTACAGCGGACATCACCCGTCGGCGCAGAAGGCGCTCGACGTCATGGTCAACATGAAGGGCTCCTGCAAGGCGGGCCGCACGACCGGTAACGTCGCCGCTCGGTACTTCATGAACAACGCCAAGAAGCACAAGGTGCAGTACATCATCTGGAAGAACGCCTACTGGTCGTCCGACCGGCGCCCTACGAAGTGGCGCAACTGGCGGCACGGCATGCACAGCGGCAGCTGCACGACACGGCACTTCGACCACGTGCACGTCGCGTTCAAGTGACACACGGCTGAGACCCTCGAAGGCCCGGCCCCTGGTGAACCCAGGGAGCCGGGCCTTCGCCGTTGTCGAGGCATCGGCATCCCCGCACGACTAGTGTCGGGCTCATGTCCACCGCGGAAGTGACCATGCACGACGACCGCGGTTTCCTCGGTCAGCCGCGCGCGCTGTCCACCCTCTTCTTCACCGAGATGTGGGAGCGCTTCTCCTACTACGGGATGCGCGCGCTCCTCGTCCTGTACCTGACCGCGCCGCTGGTCTCCGAGGATGCCTACGGGCCGGGCCTGGAACTCGACAAGGGCTCGGCCATCGCGATCTACGGGGCCTACTCCGGACTCGTCTACCTCACCCCGATCGCCGGGGGTTGGGTCGCCGACCGCATGCTCGGTGCGCGCCGCACCGTCCTGTACGGCGGCATCGTCATCGCCCTGGGGCATTACTGCATGGCAGCGCCCCTCGAGGAGTCCTTCTGGCTGGGCCTGCTGCTCATCGCACTGGGGACCGGTCTGTTGAAGCCGAACATCTCCTCGATGGTGGGTGATCTCTACAGCGAGACCGACACCCGCCGCGACGCCGGCTTCTCCCTGTTCTACATGGGCATCAACATCGGCAGTTTCGCGGCTCCCATCGTCACCGGCTGGGCGGCCCAGCAGCGCGGGTTCCACTGGGGCTTCGCCATCGCCGGCATCGGCATGACCCTCGCGGTGATCCAGTACGCCCTCGGCTGGAAGCGCCTGCACGGAGTCGGCGATCACGCCCCCATCCCGGCCACCTCGCACGAGCGGCGCAGGTTCTTCCTGCTCATCGGCGCGGTCGTCGTGTTCATCGCGGCCATCGCCTGGGTCCTGGGGCTCATGGGGGACACCAACTTCTTCGACCGCGTCGCCTCCGCCATCACGATCTTCATTCTGATCGTGCCCTTCGTGTACTTCTTCCAGTTGTTCCGCCGCAAGGACTACACCCCCACGGAGAAGCGCCACGTCCGCGCCTTCCTCTGCATCTTCATCGGCGCCGCCGCCTTCTGGATGGTGTTCGAGCAGTCGGGTTCGACCCTGACGCTGTTCGCGGAGGATGTCACCGACATGTCCGTCGGTACGTGGGAGATGCCGGTCGCCTGGCTGCAGTCGGCGAACCCGTTGTTCATCATCATCTTCGCGCCGATCTTCGCCGCGATGTGGACCAAGCTGGCCGACCGGGCCCCCCGCACGTCGGTGAAGTTCGCGATCGCCCTCGTGGGTGTCGGTATCTCGGTGCTGGTCCTCGTGATCCCGATGTCGGCCTTCCAGAACTCAGGCGCCCAGGCGGCTCTGTTCTGGATCCTGGGCACCTACCTGCTGCAGACGTGGGCGGAACTGCTGTTGTCCCCGACGGGGCTGTCAGCCACGAGCAAGTTGGCGCCCGCGGGAGCCAGCGGGCAGATGCTCGCACTGTGGTTCGTGGCCACCTCGGTCGGCACCAGTATCGGCGGTCAGATCGGCAAGTTCACCGCTGACAACCCGGTGAACACGTTCCTCCTCAGCGCCGCCATTCCCATCGCGATCGGTATCACGCTGCTCGTCTTCGCCAAGGTGGTCAATCGCTTGATGGACCCCGTGCACTGACGAATCCCTGCGGGATCCTGTGTCGCATGTCTCGCTGCCGCGTCATGACCGCGTCTCGACCGTTCCCCTATGGTGGGGGAGTCGGCAACAGCGCCGGCCACCGCGGGCAAGTCCCGTGAGGTCCCGTTCGTGTTTTCTCCCAGCGCTCTGCGCCCAGGTCAGTCACATACGCGGCCTGGAACACGACGACAGGAAGAACATCATGTCCACACGCACCGGCGCGCCCTCGCGCGCCCGCACTCGCTCCTCACGCCGAGCTGGCAGCCGTTCCGCGTCGCCGACGCCGCGCGCGTCGGGACTGGAACGCGCCCTCGACGAGGCTGCCGCCACGGTGCCCCCGAGCCGATCCTTCGCGGACCTCGGTCTGTCGGGCGCCCTCGTGGCGCGCTTGGCCGATCAGGGGATCGACCAGCCCACCGAAGTCCAGAATCGGACCATCCCCGACGCGCTGTCGGGACGCGACGTCCTGGGTCGGGCCCAGACCGGATCCGGGAAGACCCTGGCGTTCGGGCTCCCGCTGGTGAGCAGGCTCGCGGCGGAGAGCCGCCCCGCCTCCCCGCGGCATCCCCGCGCCCTGATCCTGACCCCCACCCGCGAACTCGCCCAGCAGGTCGCCGACTCGGTAGGACCGATGGCGTCCGCTGTCGGACTGTCGGTGGTGGCGGTCTACGGCGGGGCGTCGATGGGGCCCCAGACCAAGGCGCTGCAACGCGGAGTGGACATCGTCGTGGCGACCCCGGGTCGGCTGGAGGACCACATCGAGCGCGGAACATGCTCGCTGTCACGGGTCGCGGTGTTCGTCATCGACGAGGCCGACCACATGGCCGACCTCGGTTTCCTTCCCGCGGTGACCCGTATCTTCCGAGCCATCCCCGCCCCGGCGCAGCGACTGCTCTTCTCGGCGACACTGGATCGGGGGATCGAACGTGTCGCGCGTGACCACCTCACCGACCCCGCGATCCATTCCGCCTCCGTCGGAACCCCTGCCGCTGCGACCATGCAGCATCGCGCCTTCACCCTGGATCGGTCGCAGAAGGTGGACGTGGCCGCCAAGGTGGCAGGACGCCACGGTCGCACCTTGTTCTTCGTGCGGACGAAACACGGCGCCGACCGCCTCGCCAAGCAGCTGCGGCAGCGCGGCATCGAGTCCGGGGCCATCCATGGCAACCGCAACCAGAACCAGCGCACGCGCGCCCTCGCGGAGTTCACCGCGGGCCGTCGACCCGTGCTGGTCGCGACCGATGTCGCGGCCCGAGGCATCCACGTGGACGGGGTCGACCTCGTGGTCCACTACGACCCCCCGGCCGACCACAAGGACTATCTGCACCGCAGCGGACGCACGGCCCGGGCCGGGCGGGACGGCCTCGTGCTCTCGTTGCTGCTGCCCGAGGAGCAGCATCAGCACTCACGCATGCACCGCGGCACGGCGTCGGACCACACCACCGTCCGCGTCGACCACCCCGATCACCCCGAGGTCCTCGACGTGGCCGCCGGTGGCACACCCCTGGTGGTCGAGGCCGCCCCCCCGCCGCCGGTATCCGACCAGCCGTCGCGTGGCGTCCGGCGCAGTCGGCCCACCCGGCGGGCCAGAGGCCGGGGCCGTGGGGGCCGCTCGTCGAGGTGACGCAGCCGTTCAGGTGATGCGAGGCGACCGAGCCGCGACTTCTGGCTAAACTCAAGCCATGATCAAGACTCGACTCGGTCTTGCGGTGGGCCTCGCGTCGATCACCGCCCTCACGCTCATGAGCACTCCCGCCCGGGCGGCGGAGCGCGTCCCGGTCCCCAACGGTCGCTACGGCGACATCTTCGGGGTGGAGGGAGTCAGCTTCACCGTGCGGGGGCGCAGGATCATCGACCCCCGAATCTCCGTGTGGGTCGACTGTCAGCACAGCGACGGCACGTCGTCACAGGTCGTGTACGGCTGGACGGCCAGCAGTTCCGATCGTCGGGTACGCGTGCCGCGCGACGGCAACGGGCAGATCTCCTGGCTGCAGGAGTGGGACAACAGCCTCATCGAGAACGCCACGGTCACCCTTCGCTACACCTTCCGGGCGGGGCGCCCCACGCTGGCGTCGGTCGACGTCGATGCGCGCTACTCCGAGGTCACCGAGGACGGCACCCTGTGGACATCCCACTGCCAGGGGTACACGCCCTTCCGCCTGCGACGCGGACCGCTCAGCCCTGCTGGCTGACAGCGACCGGGGTGACGGCGGGGCTCGCGGACGAGGCCGGCCCGGGACCGGCGACGTTGTCCGCTCGCACGGTGAAGGTGTAGGCCGTCCCGTTCGAGAGCCCTGTGACGGTGCACCACGAGCGATCGACTGCTCTGCACTGGTGGTTGCCCGGTGTGGACGTGACGGTGTACGAGGTGGTCGAGGTGTTGCTCACCGCGTGGCCCCAGCGGACTGTGACCCGCGAGTCGCCCGACCGCACCCGGATCCGGCTGGGCGCCGCCGGCGCCTTCGCGGGCGGCGAATGCAGCAGCAGGTTCGGGGACGAGGACCGACCCATGGGGAATCGGACGGTTCCCCGGGTCGCGTTCGACAGGATCGTGTCCTGCAGTGCCTGCCCCGAGAGTTCCGGAGTCGTGCTCCACAGCAGGGCGGCGGCTCCCGTCACATGCGGCGCTGCCATCGACGTACCGCTCTCGAGGCGGCCACTTGTCCCACTCATCGCCGTCGACCGGATCGCGACGCCGGGGGCATAGAGATCCACGCACTCGCCGTAGTTGGAGAACGTGGCCTCACGGTCGGAGTCGTCCGTCGCGCCGACGGTGAGGACGCTCGGTTCGCTGGCGGGGGAGAAACGGCACGCGTCGTTGCCGTCGTTGCCGGAGGCGGTCACCACGAGGCGCCCGCTGTCGGTCAGCGAACGAACCGCACGGTTGAGGGCCGGGCTGTAGTTCCCGCGGAGGCTGAGGTTGACGATCGCCTTGCGGGGCGCGTTGCGCGCCACCCAGTTCAGGCCCGAGAGGATGGCGCTCGTCGAGCCGCCGCCGTCGCAACCCAACACCTTCACCGGGTGCAGTTTCGCCGCGGGGGCCATCCCGAAGCGGTTCGACGCGATGATCCCCGCGACATGCGTTCCGTGTCCGTAGCAGTCGCGGATGCTGTTGCCGGTGGTGTACGCGCCCTTACCGACCCGACCGGCGAACTCCGGGTGGTCGGGGATGAGCCCGCTGTCCACCACGTAGACACGGACGCCCTGCCCGGCGGACGTCGGTTCGAACCGCCCGTCGAGCGGCAGCTGGCGCTGATCGACGCGATCGAGCCCCCACGTGGCCGCGTCCCCGGCCGCCCGTGCGCGGCGCCCCGGTCCGGCGGCGGTGAAGGTCTGCTCACGCTCCACCACGACACCAGACAGGGCGTCGAGCTCCTCGGCCTGCTCGGGACGCAACTCCGCGACGGTGCCGGTGTAGGCGGGTCCGGACACGGCATCGGTCTCGGCCCGGGGGGCGATGTCGTCGACGACGGCGGCCGGGTTCTGGGAACGCGTCGTCGTCACGATGTAGGAGTCGGCGGGTGATGAGGAGTCGACGGCGGTGTCGACGGCCGGGGGAGTCGCGGTGGCGGGGAGGGGGACGGCGGTCAGCGCAGCAGCCATGAGGGCAGCGATCGCTGCCCCGCCGGTCGCTCGTCTCATCACGGATCCGCCCTCCTTGACCAGTGTGGGGAAATCCGGGCGGGAAGCAAGCACGCGTCCCCAGGTGTGACCACATCGTGAGGACCCCAGACACCGTCCGAACCTCCCCCTGACCCGCGCAGCGGACGCCCGCCGCGATCACGGCTACCGTCATGGCGTGGAACACGAGTCAGGTCGGCGACGCCGATCCATGCGGCGGGTCGCTGTCCTGGCGTCCATCGTCGCCGTCACAGCGTGCGCACCCACCGCCGCCGGACCCGCTCCCGCGACGCCGATCCCCGCCGAGCGCGTCGCCCTCGATCCTCGTACGACCCGGGTGGCCGACGGTGTCGTCGCCTGGGCCGAGATCGGCAGCGGTGGGGATCCCGTGGTGCTGCTCAACGGCACGGGGTCGCCGATGGCGGAGTGGGACCCCGCACTGCTGGGACTCCTCGCGGGGAGCCGCCGCGTCATCGTCATGGACTACCCCGGCCTCGGGGCCTCCACGCCGCTGTCGGGACGATTGACGTTCGAGCGTCTCGCCGACACCGTCGCGACCTGGCTGTCACGGATCGGTGTGACACGCGCGGACGTCCTCGGGTGGTCCATGGGAACATTCGTCGCCCAGCGACTGGCCGTCACCCACCCGGACCTGGTCGACCGACTCGTCCTGGTCGGCGGCAATCCCGGGGGTCGGGCCACTAAGCTCGGGCCACGGTGGGTGCAGCGCGCCGACAGCGACCCGACAGCGGGACTGCGCACCTATCTCGTCACCAACTACCCCCGCAATCGCTGCGCCCAGGCGGCAGGTCGCGCCTTCCTGCACCGTCAGGCGGCGGCAGTCGACTCCGGCCGCTACCCCCCCGACCGGGTGCCCGCACGCACCTATGACGCGATGGTGGCCGCCGAGGACCCGTGGCTGCGCTCCGACCGCAATCTCCGCCAGTTGGGCGGCATCACGGCGCCCACCTTGGTCCTGGTCGGCGGGGACGACGTCATCACACCCCCCGCGAACAGTCGCCGGCTCGCCGCCGCCATCCCCGGCGCGGGCCTCACGACGGTGCGAGGTGCCGGGCACTCCGTGCTCTTCCAGAGCCCCGTCGCGGCGGCCGGCATCGACTCATTCCTGTCCGATCGGCTCGGGCCCGGCGAGCGGATACGGCTCGACAGCGGATGTCCCGGATGACCTCACCCATCCCGCCGGAACGTCAGGACGGCAGGCGCCCCCGGCGGCGCCGGCGAAGAATCGCCACGGTGATGACGACAGCCGCGGTGGCGGCGATGGCGATCCCGATCGCCGGAGCGAGTCTGCGTGTCTGCTCCGCGACCGCGGTCGCCCCGATCAGGGCTTCGTCGGTCTTCTCCAGGTACGAGTCCGCGCGGGCGAGTGCCTCTTGGACCTGGGCCAGTTCGCCGCGGAACGTCTCGACCTCGTGCTGTTGCTCGGCCAGTGTCTGGGTCATGCTCATGGGTGTCCTCCTCAACCGAACCTAACCATCACAGACCCATCGTCGCCAGCGCCTGTGCGATGGTTCCGTGGTCACGCAGCGTCCTGAGTATCCGTTCCTCGACCTGCGGTGCGGGAACGTTGATGCCCGGAGCGAGCTCTCCTGTGGCCACGGCCTCCGCCCCC
>CAIWTL010000380.1 GCA_903915555.1 uncultured Micrococcales bacterium
CTGGTCTTCCCCGGCTACCAGCCGCCCCGCTTCGAGACCGACGAGGTCACCGATCACTCGCTCCTCCTGCACTACTACAGCCACCGGGAAGGCCTGACCCCCTTCGTCGCCGGGCTGCTGCGGGGCATCGGGGACCGGTTCGGTAGGCAGGTCGAGGTGACGCTGCTCGACACGGAGGCCGACCATCCCGTGTTCGAGGTGCGGTGGGAATGACACCGGAGCTGCTCGACAGGCTCCTGCCGTTCCACTGCGTCCTCGACGACGACCTGCTCATCACTGCGGCGGGTTCCAGCCTCTCCAAGATCGTGGGTACGCAACCGGTGGGTCGGCTCTGGAGCGACCTCTTCACCGGTCCGCTCGAGGTCGGAAACCTGCGGCGTCGGACCGGCCAGCTGCTCGTGGCCCAGGCCGATGCCTCCGGTATCCAGTTGCGGGGTCAACTGATCGACGAACCGACCGGCGGCTGGCTGCTGGCGTGGTCCCCGTGGCTCGACTCGAACGACCAGTTCGCCTCGTCGGGTCTGACACTCAACGATTTCGCGGTCCACGACCCACTGGTCGACCTCCTGCATCTCATGGACGCCTACGACCGCGCGCGGCGGGAGGCAGCCGAGCCGCTCGAACGCATCCGACGGTTCTTCGAGGTGTCCCCCGACCTCATGTTCCTGGTGGACATGCAGGGCCGGATCCTGCAGGCGAACGAGAAGGCCGCCGTTGTGCTCGGGGTACCGCCGGACGAGCTCACCACGATGTCGCTGGTCGATGTCGTGGATCCGGACAGTGTCGCCGTGATGGAGTCCGCCTGGAATCAGTTGCGGCAGGGCGCCTCGGTGACCGGCGTCGAGGTCGTGGTGCTGCGTCGGCCGGACGGCGCGGGGATCACGACCGAGTGGGGCGCCACACCGGACCCGTCGCATGGGCTGGTGTACGCCACCGCCCGGGACCTCACCGACGGTTCACGCAGACTCGCGGCCGAGATCCTCGACGGTGCCCCCAACCCGATGATGGTGATGGATCCGGATGCCCGGGTGTTCTATGCCAATCGGAAGGCGAGGCGGCTGTTCGCCCCCGACAGCGACGACCTCACCGGAGCTCTCCTGTCCGACCTCGTGCCCGGCTGGGTGGATCCGGCCGAGCCCCCCACCCTCGACGGACCCGAGTCCGGTCCCGGACTCTTGACCGTCGCCGGCCGTCAGTTCCAGACGACGTCGGCAACCATCGTGATCGAGGACGTTCCCCACACTCTCGTGGCCCTCGACGACGTGAGCGGGCGACGCGAACTCGAGCGGGAACTGACCGCGGCTCGCGACGCGGCAGTGGCGCTCGCGCAGACCAAGAGTGACCTCCTGGCGAACACCAGCCACGAGATCCGCACCCCGCTGACCGCGATCCTCGGGTTGGCCGACATCCTGCTGGACTCACCGCTGGACGACGATCAGCGGGAGGTCGTGCACACCGCCCGGGTCGCGGGGGACCGGCTGCTCTCACTCGTCAACGACTTCCTCTCGTTCGCGAAGGGGGAGGCTGAGGTCCTGTCCCTCGAGACGACCGTGTTCTCCCCTTCTCAACTCGTCGAGGAGTGTTCCCGCATCGTGGCCCAGCAGGCGCGGGACAACGGCAACGAGGTCACCATCACGGTCAGGGGTTCCACGCCGTCCGCTGTTCTGGGGGACAGAGAGAAACTGCGCACGGCGGTGCTCAACGTGCTGGGCAATGCGGTCAAGTTCACCCACGACGGTCGCGTGGAGCTGGCGGTCAGCGGTGAGGCGGGGCTCACCATCGCGATCGCCGACACAGGCATCGGGATACCCCCGGAACGTCTGTCCAGCCTGTTCCAGCCCTTCGCGCAGGTGGACGCTTCGACGACGCGGCGGTACGGCGGCTCGGGGCTCGGCCTCGCCATCTCGCGCCAGTTGATGTCGGTGATGGGGGGAACCATCACGGTGGACTCCGAGCCCGGCGTCGGTAGCGTGTTCACCCTGTCGGTCCCCATGCATGCGGCGCGCCCGGACCGCGAGGCGGCCACTGTGAGCCGGCCGATCACCCGGGACCTCGACGGGCTGCATGTCCTCCTGGTCGAGGACGACCGACTCAACTCGACCCTGGTCATCCGGATGCTTCAGCGACTGGGCGCTGAGGTGACGTGGGTCGATGACGGGGCGCAGGCCGTCGATGCCTACCGGCAGGGGGGCGCCGTGTGGGACGTGGTGCTCATGGACTGCCACATGCCCGTCCTCGACGGCTTCGAGGCGACGCGGCGACTTCGTTCCCAGGGTGCGATCTCGCGATCCGGCCGCCCGCTCCCGATCGTGGCGCTCACGGCCAGCGCCTTCAGCGACGACGAAGCGCGGTGCCGGGCAGCGGGAATGGACGGATTCATCGCCAAACCCGTCCGTCTGATGGACTTCCCGGCAAATCTCGCCCCGTACCGGCCGACTGCCTGACCCGACAGGATCGCCGGGGGCGCAGGCGCATCACAGCAGACCGGCCCGCCGGCCCAGATCCTCCGCCGTCCGCAGCAGACGGGACCTGCCGCCGGTGGTGACGGCGATGGACCGCAGCGAGTCGGCATCGTCCCGCTTCGACAACTTGTGTCCCGCGGCATCGGTCACGAGCGGGTGATGGACGTGGTCCGCGGCCAGGACACCGGAGCAGCCGGTCATCTCGGCCAGCAGTGCCTGTGCTCCCGTGGACGGCAGCAGGTCCTCGCCCCGGACCACGGTGTCGATCCCCAGTCCCTCGTCCACCAGGACGGAGACCAACTGATAGGCGGGGAGGTCGTCTCTGCGCCAGACGACGATGTCACCCATCTCGTCGGACAGCTGCGAGGGGCTCAGCCCGACCGTGGCGAGCCGGGCCCGGGTCGGTTCGTCGTCCGGGACAGCGAACCGCAGGGCCGTCCGACCGGGAACCAGCAGCAGGTCGGCGCCCCGACACGGGTCCGCGGCTCCGGGCGACCTCGCGGCCACGTCGCTGCGGGAGCAGCGGCAGACGTAGATGGCGGGATGCTCCCGGAGACGGCCGACCGAGCTGCGGAACCTCTCCACGGAGTCGACCTGGGAGTGGTGGGCCCGGAAGTCCGCAACGTCGGAGGGGCCATCGGTGATCCGCAGCCCCAACCAGTCGATCGCCCAGAAGATGTCGTCCAGGAACCGCGTCGGCGCCCCGGGCGACGCGATGTCATCGATGCGCAGGTGGAGCCGCGAGCCGGCCTCGCGGTCGGCGATCCACTGCGTGAGCAGGAAGCTCACGGCGTTGCCGGCGTGGAGATACCCGCTGGGGCTCGGTGCGATGCGGGTGACAACCATCAGCCGGTCGGCGGAGAGCCGTCCGACTGTGCCGCGGACGGACTGACGGGGTCCGTGGGCGCCGCCGGAGGGCTTCCCTCGGTGGCGGAGCTCTCCGTCGGCAGCGGTGTGGTCACCTGATCAGCCGGGAAAAGGGCGTGGATGCCGCCATCGCGGGTGCCGAACCAGATCCGGCCCTCCCACACCGCCGGGGTCGATTCGATACAGCCGCCGATGGGCACCTGCCACAGTTCGGTGGGGGTCGCGGTGGTATCGGTCATGTCATAGGCGTGCATGGTGCCGTCGCAGTCGCCGATGAGCAGGGTCCCGTCGAGAACAACGGGGGACTGCCACGTCGGCCCGGGGAGGGAGAAGCGCCACCGCTCCTGTCCGCTCTGCCGGTCCACGGCCAGTACGTCTCCCGCGTTGGTGTCGTAGACCACGACGTCGTTATAGAGCGCGGGGGTTCCCCACACGCCCCCGCCCCCGGGATCCTTGATGCTCCAGAGGAGGGGATCCTCGGCCCGCGACGGGTCGAGTTTCATCATCTGGCCGATCTGCCGGCTGCGGGAGTTGGCCTTCTCGTACTCCGAGCCCACGTACAGATGTCCCTGCTCGTCGATGACGATGGTGGCGTCCGTGTCGTCACCGGTCCAGAAGCGGAACACGCGCTGCGGCTCCCGGCCGTCCTGCAGACCGCTGATGTCCCATCCCTGGACGAGGCCCGCGCTGTTGGCGAAGTAGACGGTGTCCTTGTAGATCGCGACCGAGTTCTCGATCGACACCTGATCGCTGCCGAACTCCGCCAGCAGTTCGTCGTCCCAGCCGGGTGCGTTGAAGACGAGCTCGGGATCGACCTGAACACTGCCGTCGGGTGCGTAGGAACGGTTCAGCTTGACGATGTGGAACTGGCTGTTCTCGCCGCCTTCGAACAGGTAGTCGTCGATGACGAGGGGTGACCCGTCCCAGTCGTTGTTCCACTTCACGGGCGACACGGCGTCGGCGCTCAGCTTCCACAGTTCCTTCGGCTTGTCGCCGTCGAACGACAGGACTCTGAGGTAGTTGTCACGGGACCCGGTGTAGACGAGGGGAAAGCCGTCGGGGTCGATGGTGACGGAGCCCTTGATGATGTCGCCGGTCTTGAACGGGGGAAGGATCTGCTCGCCGGTGTCGGCGTCGAGGAAGTGGACACCGTAGTCGTAGGCGCCGAACACGAGCCATGTTCGGCCCTCACGCTCGAACACCGCGGGTTGTCCGGTCCAGCCGGTCCCGCACCACGTCTCGGGACCGCCCCCGTCGTCCGACACGCCGCACAGCCCACCCTTGTCCGGGTACCGCCACGCCCGCGCCGGAGCCGCGGTGGGGAGGGGGCCGCTCCCGTAGTAGGTGCGGGTGGGATTCCCGCGGAAGGTGAGCAGCCCGGGGACCGTGCCCGGGGGGTACGGCTGGCCGACACCCGCCGGGTCGGACCAGAACGGCGAGTCGACGGGCATCTCCGCGGACGCTGTCTCGGGTTCGGGCGCGGGGGCCTCGGCATTCCCCGATGCGGCCTGCTGGACGGGCCCGGACGCCATCGACAGGACCAGCACGATGGCTGCGACGAGGAAGATCGCCAGGAGGGCGAGGGTGGAGCGCGCGGATTTCACCGGGCAAGGGTAAGCAGATGAATCCCGACGGCCGCGCAGGGCGGCTCCGCGCGTCACCGCGTCGGAGTGCCGCCCGGGCCGATCGCACGCGCCTGCGCGGCGGCCGGCGAGGTCTTTGACATGATGGGGCTCGTGACTGGTCGAATTCTGGTGGTTGATGACGATCCCGCCCTCGCGGAGATGCTGACGATCGTGCTGCAGGGGGAGGGGTATTCGGTGGGGGTCTGCGCGGACGGCACGTCGGCGCTCGCGGCCTACCGCGACTTCAAGCCCGACGCCGTCCTGCTGGACGTGATGCTTCCGGGGAAGGACGGCATCGAGGTGTGCGAGCAGATCCGCGCCGTCACGGACACGCCCATCATCATGCTGACCGCGAGGACCGACACGACCGACGTCGTACGGGGGCTCGAGGCCGGTGCTGACGACTACGTCGTCAAGCCCTTCAAGCCGAAGGAACTCATCGCCCGGCTGCGCGCCCAGATGCGTCCGGCGACGAAGGTCGAGCCCGAGGTCATCAGGTTGAAGGACCTCACCATCGACTACTCCGGGCACAGCGTCCTGCGCGGTCAGGAGGAGATCGCCCTCACCCCTCTGGAATTCGAACTTCTCGCGTGCCTGGCGCGCAAACCCTGGCAGGTCTTCACCCGTGACATGCTGCTGCGGGACGTCTGGGGGTACCAGCACGCCGCTGACACGCGTCTCGTCAACGTCCACGTCCAACGACTGCGGGGCAAGATCGAGGTCGATCCCGACAACCCCCAGTACGTGATCACGGTGCGCGGCGTGGGGTACCGGGCCGGATCGGACTGATGGGCGCCGACCTGTCGCTGGCGTCCTTCTGGCGCAGGTCGTTGCAGTTCCGGACTGTCGTCACGACGGTCATCCTCACCGTCCTCGTCGTGGGCGCCGCCGGTGCCGTCATGGTCCAACGGATCAGTGACGGACTCATCGAGGCGCAACTGCGCAGCGCTCTGGCGGAACTCGCGGCCGGCAGATCCATCGCCCGCACGTTCGCGGCCACGTCGGTGGAGCCCGACCCGCAGAGCACCATCGACGCTCTCGTGGCCGATCTGGCCAGCAGGGCGGGCAAGCCCCCGGAGTACGACATCGTGCTGCAGGCGTCCCCCGAGGCCCCCGATCTGCCCTCCCAGTCCACCGACCTCGTGTCGATGTCGTCCATCCCGGTGGAACTGACCGATACCGTGCGGCTGCAGCGCACGACGGCATGGGTGCGCAGCGACATCGCCTACGCCGACGGGGGTATCGAACCTGGTCTCATCGTGGGCGCCCCGGTCAACATCCAGGGGTACGGACCCTACGAGCTCTACTACCTGTTCGACCTCGCGCAGGTCGAACAGACCATCTCCCTGGTCCGTTCCACGGTTCTGGCCGTCGGGGTCATGCTCGTGCTGGCTCTCGGTGTCCTGGCATGGCTGTTCACACGTCGACTGGTGAAGCCGGTGCAACAGGTCTCACGTGCGGCGGCGGATCTCGCCACCGGCGACCTCAGCCGACGCATCGAGGTCAAAGGGGAGGACGACATGGCGCGGCTCGCGGGGTCCTTCAACACCATGGCCGACAGTCTCGAAGACCAGATCGTGCGGCTGCGACGGCTTTCGGAGATGCAGCGTCGGTTCGTCGCCGACGTCTCCCACGAGTTGCGGACGCCGCTGACCACCATCCGCATGGCTGCGGAGGTCGTCCACGACGGCACCACCAGCGGACTGCCCCCATCGGAGCGGACGAGTGAACTCCTCGTGGCGGAGGTCGAACGCTTCGACGGGTTGCTCAACGATCTGCTCGAGGTGTCGCGGTTCGACGCCGGGGAGGTCGTCCTCGACGCCGAGGAGGTGGATCTGGGGTTCCTCGTCCGCGAATGGGTCGACTCACTGCGTGTGGTGGCGGCGGAGCACGGATGCGAGCTCGTCGTCCGCGGGGACGCCTCCTGCCCGGTCCACTGCGACACGCGCCGCATCAGCCGCATCGTGCGGAACCTGGTGGTCAACGCCGTCGAGTACGGCTCGGGTCGGCCGGTGGAGGTGGATGTGCGATGTGAGGCCGACGAGTTCCGGGTCTCGGTGACCGACCACGGCGTCGGGCTCGACCCGCGGGACGCCGAGCGCGTCTTCGAGCGCTTCTGGCGGGCCGACCCGGCCCGCAAGAGGACCCTCGGCGGGACCGGCCTGGGTCTGGCCATCTCCCGCGAGGATGCTCGCCTCCACGAGGGCGATCTGACGGTCATGGGGGCGCGGGGCGCCGGCTGTACGTTCACCCTGATCCTCCCGCGCCGCCGCGCGTCCGCAGCCCCCTCCGCCCCCGATCCGCCCACAGCCGGCCCCTGAGCCCGCGCCGCCCCTTCGCCACCGTCAGGGTGACGGGATGCGCCCGGGCCCGATCCTCACACTCCTGCGGAACCTGGCGCTCCCGCGCTCGTGTCTCGGCTGCGGACGTCCCCACGTCTGGTGGTGCCCCGCATGTGGCGATGCGGTCACCGCCCCTGAGCCGCTGGTGACCGGACACCTCGGCTTCCCGGTCGCCTCGGCCTGTCCGTACGACGGTCCGGCACGGGAACTGGTCCTGGGGTTCAAGGAGGGGCTGGTGACCGCGGTGGCCCCCGACCTCGCAGCGCTGCTCGGCCCGGCGCTGGCGATGTTCCCCGAC
>CAIWTL010000381.1 GCA_903915555.1 uncultured Micrococcales bacterium
ACACACATCCCCCTGCCTCCAGTCGGGCGTGCGCGCCTCCAGGGGCCGTCTCACCCGGGAGGACCGTGCCGTCCCCGCTCGTTATGGTGGGCCCATGTCCGAGCGTCCCCGCCCGGCCGGTCCCCCTCGGCCCAAGAACCCCGTCGGGCGCCGCTACCGCACCGTGTCGGAGGTGAGCGCGGGAGGCCTCGTGGTGGACCACCTCTCCGGCGACTCCCGCGGTCTGCTCATCTCGCGACTCGACCGGCGCGGGCGGCTCATCTGGTCGTTCCCGAAGGGGCACCTCGAGGCGGGGGAGACGGCCGAGCAAGCCGCGATCCGGGAGGTCGGTGAGGAGACCGGGATCCTCGCCTCCGTGGTCGAGCCGCTCGGTGAGATCGACTTCTGGTTCATGGTCGAGGGACGCCGCATCCACAAGACGGTGCACCATTTCCTCATGGTCTGCGAGGGTGGGGAGTTGTGTGCGGACGATCCGGAGGTGGAGTCGGTCGAATGGGTGCCCCTGTCCGCCGTCTCCGCCCGGCTCGCCTATTCCGACGAGCGCGCCCTCCTGCGCAAGGGTCGGACACTCCTCGCCGAACGCCGGTGAACGCGCCTGCCGGACTCTTCGCTCTCGTCATCCCCACGCTCCTGTTGACGGTCCTCGGTCCCCCCGCCTCGGCGGTGGAGGAGGTGCAGGTCAGTGCGCTGATCGAGTCGGTGACCCCGGCGATCCCGACGGGGAAGGACGACCTGCGCATCTCCGGTCGGGTCGCGAACACCGGGACGGGCGACGTCGTGCTGCCGCGCGTCCAGCTGCTCCTCGTCCCCTCCCAGTTGAGTTCCCGGACCGAGGTCACCGCGGTCATGGCGGGGGTGGGTGACGCGGCCACGGTTCCGGTCTCCGGTTCACTGGTCGAACTCGGCGACTCCCTCGCCGCCGGGCAGCAGGCGAAGTTCGACATCACGGTCCCGGTGGCCGACCTGGGCCTGCCGACCGATCTCGCCGGCGTTCACGCCGGCTACGTCCAGGTGCTGTCCGGGGATGTCCCGCTGTCACAGTCCGGCACCGTGTTCCCGTGGTTCCCCCCCGACGCGGAGATCCGCCCCACGCGCCTGGCGTGGCTGTGGCCCATCACCCAACGCCCGGCGGTCGCCGGTGACGACCTCGTCGTCGATCCCGCACTCCCCGGCGAGTTCACCGGGGGCGGGCGACTCGGGCGGCTCCTGGCGCTCGGCCGGCGGTACGACGTCGCCTGGCTCATCGACGCCGCTACGTGGCAGACCGCACGGGAACTTTCCGACGGGTACCGCGTCGTCTCCGGGGAAGGACCTCGCCCCGGTGATCAGACAGACTCCGCCGCCCAGTTCGCCGCGGCCCTCGAAGAGGTCCTGGTGGACGGTCCCTCGGCTGCGCCACAGTACGGCCACCTCGACTCCGATGCGATGCAGCGGGAGGGTCTGGACCGCTTCGTCACACGGGCAGGCGCCCTCCCGCGGTTGTTCGCGGACCGGGCGTCGGCGGACCCGATGGAGGTGTTCGACGCACCCAGCGGAAACAGTGACTCGGCGACCCTGCAGACCGTCGTCGACGGTGGGGTCCGGGATCTCCTCCTGGCCGACCGGGTGTTCCCGCCCGATCCCCCGGTGCCGTACACGCCGTCCGGCGTCACCCCCCTGACAGTCGGCAGCACCCAGGTCACCGGCCTGCTGACCGACCGCATCCTGGATCGCGTGCTGCAGCGACCCCTGACCAGCGCTGCGGAACGCTCGCGCGCCAAGCAGGAATTCTTGGCGCAGACCGCCTTGATCACCCTGGAACTGCCCGTCGAACCCCGGTCGGTGGTGGTCGCGCCGCCGAGCCTCTGGGATCCGCCGGCGGCGTGGCTCAACCGGCTGATGCGAGCGACGAGCAGCGCCCCCTGGGTGCGACTGACGGACCTGACCGAGGTCGCGCGCGCGACGCCGGCACCACGCCTCGACACGGGGTACGGCGAGGCGGCGCGGCGGCGCGAACTCCCCCGTGACTACGTCCAGCGCATCGGCGATCTCGATGTCGAACTCACACGGTTGGCCGACATCGTCGTCGACCCCGCCGGCTACGGCGAGTCGCTGTCCCTGGCGCTGATGCGAGCGGGGTCGGCGCTGTGGCGAGACGATCCGGACGGGAGAACGGTCTTCCTCGACACCGTCGCCGCGCAGATCCAGGAGCAGAAGCGCAAGGTCCGGGTGGTCTCGAGCGGTACGGTCACCCTCGCGGGCGACTCGGGCTCGCTACCCCTCACCATCGCCAACGATCTGGATCGCCCGGTGGAGGTGGGGGTTCGCCTGGCCACGGACAACCCCATCACCCTCCAGTACTCGGCTCCCGAACCACTGCGCATCGAGGCCCAGGAGAAGGCGGGCATCGAGATCCCGGTGAAGGTGATCGGCAGTCAACCGAACGAGGTGTCGATCGTGCTCACGGACGCGGCGGGCCGCACCTACGACGACACCGCCACGATCGAGCTGCGCTCCACCGCGAGCAGTCGGATCGCCGTCGTGGTCACGGCCGTGGGCGGTGTTGCACTCGTCATACTGGTTGCCCTGAACCTTTTCCGGCGCCGGCGGCAGCGCACGCCCGGGACGGAGGAACCCGTGGACACGCATGTCTGACTTCGACGCGCCACCGCCCCGCGCCGACGGCCCGGCCGACATCCACGACGAGCAGGAGGCCGATCTCGCAGTGCGGGCGCCGGCGGGCCTGCTGCGCAACAGCGCGGTGATGGCCACCGGGTCGGTCGCTTCTCGTATCACCGGCGTCCTGCGCAACGTCGCTCTCACCGCCGCCCTGGGCCTGACCATCACCGCCGACGCCTTCGCGCTCGGCAACTCGTTGCCCGACATCGTCTACGTGCTCATCATCGGGGGGGCCCTCAATGCCATCTTCGTGCCCCAGTTGGTGCGCCGGATGGCCGACGACACCGACGGTGGCAAGGCCTACACCGACTCACTCATCTCCGTCACCTCGGTGATCCTGGTTCTCGTCACGACGGCAGCGGTCCTGCTGGCACCGCTGATCGTGGGTCTGTACGCGACCGACGAGTACAGCCAACAACAGTTCGATCTGGCGGTCGCCTTCGCCCGCTTCTGCCTGCCGCAGATCTTCTTCTTCGGCCTCTACACGATCATCAGCCAGGTCCTCAACGCGCGCGGTCGGTTCGGCATGCCCATGTTCGCCCCGATCTTCAACAACCTCGTCGCGATCGCCACGTACGTGGGTTTCGTCGTGGTCTTCGGCACGGCCGTCGCGGACGGTGGCCTCGATCCGGCACAGACCGCCTGGCTGGGGGTCGGCACGACCCTCGGGATCGCGGCCCAGGCTCTGGTGCTCGTGCCCGTGCTGATGCGCTCGGGCTACCGCTTCTCGTTCAGCCGGAACTGGCGGGGCATGGGCCTGGGCAAGGCGGGACGACTGGCCGGGTGGACGATCGGACTGGTGGGCGTCACCCAGGCGGCCTTCGTGGTGATCTCCCGGCTCGCGACCCAGGCGAACGTGAACGCCGCCGCCGCCGACCTACCCCCCGCAGGCCTGTTCACCTACACCAACGCCTACCTGGTGTTCATGATCCCGCACGGCATCGTGACGGTCTCCATCGTCACCGCCCAGCTCCCCGGGCTGTCGCGCCTCGTCCACGAGGGGCAGCGTCGCGTCGCGGGGACCGAGATCGGCCACACCATGCGACTGGTCGCCGTGGTCATCGCCCCGATCGCGGCCGCCATCCTGCTCGGTGCCCAGCCGCTGGCGGCGCTGCTGTTCAACTACGGCGCCGCCAGCGCGGAACAGGCGCAGAACCTGGCGTTCGTCATTCAGATCTTCATGATGGGCCTGCTGCCCTTCACGCTGTACTACGTGCTCCAGCGCGGGTGGTACGCCGATGAGGACACCCGCACCCCGTTCTTCTTCGCCGTCATCATGAACGTGGTGCTGGTGGTGTTGGCTCTGGTGTTGTTCTCGCGGGCGGGCCCGGGAGCCCCACAGGTCGAGGCCCTGGCGACCGCCTACTCCCTCGCCGCCCTCGTCACCTTCGTGGTGGCGTGGCCGACGCTGCGCCGCTCCTACGGCTACCTGGGCTCGGGACGGACGGGGTGGACGCTGGTCCGCGTGGTGGCGGCGGTCGTGGTGGCCATGGTCATCACCTCCCTGATCCCGTTCTTCAACACGTTCCGGATCGGTTCCGGCAAGGTCACCGCGCTGGTGGACCTGGTGTCCGCCTCGGTGGGCGTCGTCGTGATCTACCTCGTGATGAGCCTGCTCCTGCGGGTGGGGGAGGTCTCGGAACTGCTCGGATGGGCCGGCGGTGCGGCGCGCCGGCTCGTGCGCCGCGGCGGGTGACACAGCGGGTGATGCGGCTCAAGGTGTCGCCGGTCCCGGCCGACAGTCCAGACATGAGGCGACCTTCCCTGCGCCGGGCTGACGGCGGGATCGTCCTCGGTTGGCTGCTGAAGGTGACGTTGGCGCTGCTGATCGTAGGCGTGATCGCCTACGACGCCGTCT
>CAIWTL010000382.1 GCA_903915555.1 uncultured Micrococcales bacterium
CCCCGAGTCGGCCGGGGTCCCGGGCCCCGGGCTGAGCAGGACACCGTCGTACTGCGGCACAGTCGCGAGGTCGACCTCGTCGTTACGGCGCACCGTCACCTCACAGCCCAACTGCTGGAGGTACTGGACGAGGTTGAACACGAACGAGTCGTAGTTGTCGACCACGAGGATGCGGGTCATCGCAGCGGCCCCCGTCCTCTGCATCCCTGACATCTGCGTGGGGTCATGGTCGGGCCTCACCTCATGGACCGGGCTTCGTGCCTGTCGTCCCGCCCAGCGTAGACATGGGGTCGGGAGAAGTCACACGCCCGGCGGCATGCCATGATGAGCCGAGCGACAAGGAGGGCCCGTGCCGGAGTCACGCCGTAGGAAGAAATCCGCCTACACGCCGCCGCCGAACAAGGCCGGCTCCTCGGACGATGCGCCCAGTCGCATCCCCGTCAAACTCGACGGAGCTCGGTGGATCGCGCCGGCCATGGTGACGATGTTCGTGATCGGCCTGCTCTGGATCGTCATCTGGTACATCGCCCCCGAGAATCCGGTCATGGGTCCGCTCGCGGGCTGGAACGTCGCGATCGGATTCGTGTTCATCGCCATCGGGTTCATCCTGTCCACGAAGTGGCGCTGATCCCGTCCACCGGGTGAGACCCAGCCACCCCATTCCCGCCGACCGAGTTCCTGCCGAAGAGTTCCTGCCGACCGAGTTCCTGCCGACAGACTTCCCACCGACGAGTTCCCACCGACGCCCCCTGTCCCCAGGGTTGTCCACAGATTCTCTCCGTGATGAGACGTGGATCACAGGGGAACAGAAGGTGCCGGACCCGTTGTCCACAACCTGGACAAATCCGGACATACTGGCGGTGATCGTCACTGCCAGACAGTCACTCTCCGCTCGTACTCATGCGATCTGGGTCACAGAGTTATCCACAATCATCCACAATCGGTGGATTGACTTACACAGGTGTGATTAGGCGCTTGAGCCCCCACCGTGACCGGTCCACTCAATGTCGCCGTCCGCACCATGAGACCGGCGACGAGTACCCCGGTCACCGCGAGACACCCCAGCGTCTGCCACAGCACGCGACTCTGAGCGGGTGCGTACGACATGATCGCGGCCACGACGGCGCCGACGACGGCGCCTCCCAGGTGGGCCCGCCAGTCGATCCCAGGGGCGACGAACCCGATCACGACGTTGATCGCCAGCAGGATCACGATCTGGGTGACGTCGGCGCGCATCGACCGGCCCGCGACGATGAGTGCAGCCATGAGACCGAAGATCGCACCGCTCGCCCCCACGCTGACACTGTTGACCGGCCCGACGGCGAACGAGGCGACGCTGCCCCCCAACGCCGCCAGCAGGTAGAGCACGATGAATCTGACGTGGCCGAAGAGTGACTCCAACTGCGGACCGATGACCCACAGCACGTACATGTTGAACGCGATGTGCAGGATCCCGCCGTGCAGGAAAGCGGCGGTCAGGAGGCGCCACCACTCCCCTCCCACCGAGACGGCCAACGGCGACATCCCCCACTGGGAGATGACAACGTCCATACCCGCCACGAGCTCCAGGACGAACGCCACGGCGTTGATACCGATGAGCACCTGCGTGACGGTCGCCTTGCGGACCGGCTGGGCGCCCATAGGGGTCAGCGGGGTGCGCTGGGTTGCCTTCCCCTCCGCGACGCACTCCGGACACTGGAATCCGACACTGGCGTCGACCATGCAGTCGGGGCAGATCGGCCGACTGCACCGGACGCACGAGATGAACGTCTCCTTCTCGGGGTGCCGATAACAGGTCGGCGCAGCGGGGGACTCGCTCAGGAGTCGCTCCGCTCGACCGTCACGGAGTTGATGACCACGTCGTCCAGGGGGCGGTCCTGGGCGCCGGTCGGAACCGCCTCGATGGCGTCGACCACGTCCTGGCCCTCGATCACCTGTCCGAAGATGGTGTGCTTGCGGTTCAGCCACGGCGTCTCGGCCGTGGTGATGAAGAACTGCGAACCATTGGTGTTCGGTCCGGCGTTCGCCATCGCCAGCAGATACGGCTTGTCGAACGACAGCTCGGGGTGGAACTCGTCGGGGAACCGATAGCCGGGGCCCCCGGTTCCCTTACCGAGCGGGTCGCCGCCCTGGATCATGAAGTCCGGGATCACCCGATGGAAGATGACACCGTCATACAGGGGATCGGTGGTCTTCTTGCCGGTGGCGGGATTGGTCCACTCGATCTCGCCGGTGGCGAGACCGGTGAAGTTCCGGACGGTCTTCGGCGCGTGATTCTCGAAGAGCTCGAGCTTGATGTCGCCTTTGTTGGTATGCAGGGTCGCGTAAGTCGTCACGGGGTGATCCTGCCATGCCCTGTCCGTGAGACCCACAACACCCCGGCCGGGTGGAGGCGAAGGGACTCGAACCCTCAACCCCCGCCTTGCAAAGGCGGTGCTCTGCCAGTTGAGCTACGCCCCCGGCAACCCCGCCGGCCCACAGCGGGCTGACAGGGTCGGAACGGTGTCGATCAGTTCTTGTCGGACTTGTCGGGCGCTGCCTCGGCCGCCTTGTCCGCGACCTTCTGGGTGGCGTCCGCGACCGTGTCTGCTGCCTTGTCGGCCTTGGCCGCAGCCTTGTCAGCCACGCCGCCGGCCTTCCCTGCGGCCTTATCGGCCACATCGCCGGCCTTCTCGGAGACCTTCGCCGCGGCTGCATCGGCATCCTTGGACACCGTGGCGGCCGCCTGATCGGCGACGGAACCACTCTCGGGGGCGGCGTTGTCGAACACCGGCTGGTAGGCCGTGCTGAGATCCGGTGCGTTGGTGGCCTCACTCCAGAGATCGTCCTCGGCGCGGGACGCCATCCGCTGCTTGTAGACCATGTATCCGGCGCCCGCGACGGCACCGACCAGGAGGAGCTTGGTGAAAGCCTTCATGCTCCACACCCTTCGTGTTGATGGGCACTGGGCAGCACAATCACCGCCAGCGTGGGCCTAGATGGACTTGAACCATCGACCTCTTCCTTATCAGGGAAGCGCTCTAACCAGGCTGAGCTATAGGCCCGAAGGACACCCGCAAGGATAGCGGGCGGCCTGGCGGTGAAGAAAACTCCCCTGTCAGGAATCGTCGGTCAACGTGACCTGAAGACCGCCGGTGATCCCGACGGACAGGTTGTAAAGGAAGGCGAAGAGCGTGGCCAGGGCGGTCAGGAGGATGACCTCGAGGACCGCCAACATCGCCGTCAGTCCCACGATGCGGGAGAAGGAGAACAGCCCCGCAGCATCGATGCTGTTGGCCCCGCCGCCGGCGATGTCGTTCAGGGTCCGCACGAGCGCATCGACAGTTCCGCTGAGTGACAGCATCGCCCACAGCAGGGTGACGGCCACGAGCATCACGATGGCGATCGCGATCGACAGCATGAAGGCGTTCTTCATGACCGACCACGGGTCCACGTGGGTCACGAACAAGTGGGCGTGACGGGCGCGGGCCTTGGGTGCCGGTGCGTCGGCGCGTGACATTCGCTCCTCCTGTGCGGTCGGTGCGGGCGGCGCATCGACCATCGTCTCAGTGTCGGTCTCAGCAGTGGCCACGACCCGCGGCTCGCGTGTCACGGTCACTCCGGTCCCCTCCGCCATCGGGCCTCCCTGGTCATGAGTCACCCGCCTCGTCGACGGCGACCTCGACCACCTCGGTGAGGCTACCCGCACCGTCGTGGTCGTGTGCTCTTTCCTGCGACTCCGCGGGGGTCCCCTCGGTGTCCGCAGTCTCCTCGTCATCGTCACGCTCGGCGGCGCGAGCGACGGCGACTACCGATTGTCCCTCATTAAGTCCCATGAGTGAAACGCCCATGGTGTCGCGGCCCGTGCTGCGGATGTCGTCGACCCGACAGCGGATGACCACGCCGCTGTCGGCGATGGCCAGGACCTCGTCGGAGGTGGCACAGACGAGTGCGCCCACGAGGCCACCTCGCTCGCTGGTGAGGCGGGCGGCGCGGACCCCCTTGATGTTGCGGCCCTTGCGCGCCCAGTCGTCCACGGGGGTGCGCTTGGCGAAGCCCCCGTCGGTGATGGTGACGAGGTAGGTGTCCTCCCGCACCACCTGCATGGCGAGCAACTCATCGTCCCGGCCGAGCCGGATACCCCCCACGCCGGTGGTGGTGCGCCCCATCGGGCGCAAGGTGGCGTCGTCGGCGGCGAACCGCGCGGACATCCCCTTAC
>CAIWTL010000383.1 GCA_903915555.1 uncultured Micrococcales bacterium
AAGGCCTTCGGTGGTCCGACGGTCACCAACGACGGGGTGACCATCGCCCGCGAGATCGAACTCGACGACCCCTACGAGAATCTCGGGGCGCAACTCGTCAAAGAGGTCGCCACCAAGACGAACGATGTGGCCGGAGACGGCACCACCACCGCGACCGTCCTGGCGCAGGCCCTCGTGCACCAGGGCCTCAAGGTCGTCACCGCCGGCGCCTCGCCGGTGTCCCTCAAGCGGGGTCTCGACACCGCCACCCAGGCGGTCGTCGATCGCCTGCTGGCCGATGCCCGGCAGATCGACGGCATCACCGAGACCCGTCAGGTCGCCACCGTCTCGTCGCAGGACGAGGAGGTCGGCGAACTGATCGCCCAAGGCTTCGACAAGGTGGGCAAGGACGGCGTGATCTCGGTCGAGGACGCCCAGACCGTGGGTGTCGAGCTCGAGTTCACCGAGGGGATGCAGTTCGACAAGGGCTACATCTCCCCGTACTTCGTCACCGACACCGAGCGGATGGAGGCGGTGCTCGAGGACGCCGCGATCCTGCTCGTTGCGGGCAAGATCAGTGCCATCGGGGATCTGCTTCCTGTCCTCGAGACCTCGATGGCGGACAACAAGCCGCTGCTCATCATCGCGGAGGACGTCGACGGGGAGGCGTTGTCCACCCTTGTCGTCAACCGCGTCCGTGGCACCCTGTCCGCAGTCGCGGTCAAGGCCCCGGCGTTCGGGGAACGACGCAAGGCCATGCTCCAGGACATCGCGATCCTCACCGGCGCCACGGTTGTCTCGGAGGAGGTCGGACTGACGCTGTCCCAGGTGGGGGCCGAGGTGCTCGGGTCCGCGCGCCGTGTCGTCGTCACCAAGGACACCACCACGATCGTGGAGGGTGGCGGGGACCACGAGGCTGTCGAGGAGCGGGTGGCCCAGATCCGCCGCGAGATGGCCGACACCGACTCGGAGTGGGACCGCGAGAAGCTCGGCGAGCGACTCGCCAAGCTGTCGGGTGGCGTGTGCGTCATCAAAGTGGGAGCGGCGACCGAGGTGGAGATGAAGGAGCGCAAGCACCGCATCGAGGACGCCGTCGCCGCCACGCGAGCGGCACTCGAGGAAGGCATCGTGCCCGGCGGGGGCAGCGCTCTCGTGCACGCCGCCCGCGCGCTCGACGACGTCGAACTCGAGGGTGACGAGGCCATCGCGGTCAATGTCCTTCGCAAGGCGCTGGCCGAGCCGCTGCGCTGGATCGCCGACAATGCCGGGGTCACCGGAGGGGTGGTCGTGAACCGCGTCCAGGAGTCCGCTCCCGGCACCGGCTACAACGCCGCCACGGGCGAGTACGAGGACCTGATCGCCGCGGGAGTCATCGACCCTGTCAAGGTGACGCGTTCCGCGCTCCAGAATGCCGCGTCCATCGCCGGTCTCCTGCTGACCACCGAGGCACTCGTGGTCGACAAGCCGGAGGAGGAGACGGATGCCGCCGGCCATGGCCATGGCCATAGTCACGGTCCGGGCGGTCACGCGCACTGATTCGACCCTCCCCGGGTGTCCGTCTGAGCGCATCGCGAAGCTCGTGCGTCCTACAGTGGGAGCGCCTCGAGCGGAGGACATGCGTGGACTATCTGCCTTCGTGGCTCGCATTCAGCGCGCCACTCGTCGGCCTCGTCGCGGGTGTCGCGCTGGCTCCCGTCGCCCAGCGGTACTTCACCCGGGGAGAGGACCGGGTCACCGAGAGCTCGGAGGACGGCGCAGCGGAGGGTGATGGTGAGCGGAGTTTCGGCTCCATCACGGCTCCGATCGTGGGCATCACGACCCTGGTCCTGTCCTTCACCCTGGTCCAGACGTGGATGTCCTACCAGCAAGCCGTCATCAGCGCCCATGCGGAGGCGGTGGCTGTGGACTACCAGAGCGACATGGCCCGACTGATCCCGAATCGGGCGGAAAGCAAGGCGGCGACGGCGGCGTTGGTCTGCTACAGCCGGGCGATCGTGGGTCCGGAGTGGGCGGCCATGGAGCGGGACGAGGATGTGACCGCGGATGAGGTCCGGGTCTGGACGACTCAGATCGCCGCTGAGATCGGCCGACCCGAAACGAACACTCCCGGTCGCGAGGCGGGGAGAGCGACCGTGCGGGCGGACCAGGAGAGGCAGGCCGCCCGCAGTGATCGATTGCTGCAGGGACGGCCGTCCATTCCGTTCGCCCTGCTTCTGCTGCTGGTGGTGGCGGCCGCCCTCGCCGTCGCGGCGCGCGCACAGGCCAACCAGCCGCGC
>CAIWTL010000384.1 GCA_903915555.1 uncultured Micrococcales bacterium
GAGACTTCGCGTTGCAGGCAGGCAGCCAGGAACTCCTCATAGGACCAGGACTCGGTGCGGGCCCGTTCGGCCAGCCGGGCCACCGATTCGCGCAGGGTGGGGGCCCTCAACGGCCGAGTCAGGAACGCGATCTCGCTCTCGTGATCGGTGGTCGGTGAGGTCGTGGCGGGCATCAGGCCACCTCCTCGACCCCGTAGACGAGAAAGTGGGTCCGGAAAGCAGTGCGGGCCTCCCCCTGATGGGGGAGGCCCGCAGGCTCGCTGACTGTT
Source organism: uncultured Micrococcales bacterium (assembly GCA_903915555.1). GTDB lineage: Bacteria > Actinomycetota > Actinomycetes > S36-B12 > CAIWTL01. The sequence goes on from CAIWTL010000384.1 coordinate 270, forward strand.
CTCAGGACTTGCCGGATGTCCCGGGGCTCTCCAGGACCGATCCGTCGTGGGCGATCTGCAGGGCCTCTTCCTCAGCCATCACAGGCGCATCCTCGATGACCTCGTGGGCGAGGTGCTCGTCGGCGTGGGCGATCTCCTCGCCCGTCGGCGCGGCGATCGTGTCCCCGAAGAGGAACTGCGAGATCTTGGCTCGCCGCTTGTCCTTCTTGAGCTTCGGATTGCGTACCCCGCTGCTGTCCGTCTCCGGCGGCTGGGGGAGGGGCTTGACCTGAGGCTTGGCGATGATCTTGGCGCGCTCCTCCTCGTTGAGCGGGGCGTGGATCTCGAGGAACTCGCCGTTGGGCATCCGCATGATCTGTCCGGTCTCCCTGCCGTGCAGCAGCTTCTCGCGGTCACGCCGCTGCAGGGCGAGGCAGATGCGCTTCGTGATGACGAATGCGATCGGCGGGAGCACGATCAGGCTGATACGCAGGGCCCAGATGACCGAGTTGATCGACAGGTCGAAGCCCACCGCGATGATGTCGTTGCCTCCACCGATCCACAGCAGGACGTAGAAGGTGATCGCCATGACCCCCAGGGCGGTGCGCGTCGGGGCGTCGCGGGGACGGTCCAGGAGATGATGCTCACGCTTGTCACCCGAGGCCCACGCCTCGATGAATGGGTATGCGATGAGCAGTGTCGTGATGATGCCCGGGATCACGAGGGCGGGGATCAGGATGTTGAGGCTCAGCGTGTACCCGAACGCCTGGATCTCCCAGTTCGGCATGACACGTAAGGCGCCGTCCAGCCAGCCGATGTACCAGTCCGGCTGGGTACCCGCCGAGACCTGGTCGGGTGTGTAGGGCCCGAAGATCCAGATCGGGTTCAGCTGCACGAGTCCGGCGATGATCACGATGATGCCGAACACGAGGAAGAAGAAGCCGCCGGCCTTGGCCATGTAGATGGGCATCAGGGGGTAGCCGACCACGTTGTTGTTCGTACGGGCGGGACCGGGGAACTGGGTGTGCTTCTGAACCCAGACCATCATCAGGTGGACGGTGATCAGCGCCAGGAGGATGCCCGGGATCAGGAGGATGTGGATTCCGTACAGGCGCGAGATGAAGTCCGTGCCCGGGAACTCCCCGCCGAAGAGCAGGAAACTCGCCCACGTGCCGATGATCGGGATCGAGAGGACGATGCCCTCCGCGATGCGGAGCCCGGTCCCGGACAGCAGGTCGTCGGGCAGCGAGTAGCCGGAGAAGCCGGCCATCAGGGCGACCATGGCGAGGCTGACGCCCACGACCCAGTTCATCTCACGGGGCTTGCGGAAGGCTCCGGTGAAGAACACCCGGAACATGTGGACGGCGATCGCCGTCATGAAGAAGAGTGCCGCCCAGTGGTGGATCTGGCGCATGAGCAGTCCGCCGCGCACCTCGAAGGAGATGTTGAGAGCGGAGTCGTAGGCCTCGGACATCTTCACGCCCTTGAGCGGGATGTACGGGCCGTCGTAGATGACCTCGACCATGCTGGGCTTGAAGAAGAGCGTCAGGTACACGCCGGACAGCAGAACCACGATGAAGCTGTAGAGGGCGACCTCGCCCAACATGAACGACCAGTGGTCCGGGAAGACCTTGTTCAGATTGCGGCGCAGGAAGCCGTTGCTCCCCACCCGCTCATCGAGGTACGTGGCGACGCCCGCACCCTTCTGCTCGACCGGCGAGATCTGAGACGTACTCATGAGTAGCTCTCCTTCAGCTCCCAGAAGCTGGGCCCGACGGGTTCCTTGAAGTCGCTGACGGCCACGAGGTAACCCTCGTCGTCAACGGTAATGGGAAGTTGCGGCATCCGCCTCGCGGCGGGACCGAACACGACGTTGGCGGAGTCGGCCAGGTTGAACGTCGATTGGTGGCAGGGGCACAGGAGTTCATGGGTGCGCTGCTGGTACAGCGAGATGGGGCACCCGACATGCGTGCAGATCTTGGAGAACGCCAGGATCCCCTCGTAGTCCCATCCCTCACCCTGCTGGGACTGGATCTCGTCGGGAGTCATCCGCACGACGATGGCCGCGGCCTTGGCGCGGGCATTGAGGTTGTGCTCCTCCTCCTCGACGAGGGGCAGGTCGGCGGGGACCACGTTGACGAGCCCCCCCACGGGGATGTCGTCGGCGCGCACGGGCTGGTAGGTGATGTCGGTGACCAGCCGCATCCCCGGCTTCCAGAGCGTGACGAGCAACTCCTCCGATGGGGTCGTGACGCCGGGCGGGGTGAGCCACAGGTCGCGCAGGGACACGATGAAGGGGATGGGCACCAGCGCCATCGCCAGGAGCATGGTGCGCCGGATCACCGGGTACTTCGCGAACCCGGATGTCTCCTTGCCCACCTCGTAGATGTCGGCGGCGACGGCGGTGTCGTCCGCGTCCGTCTTCATCTCGTGGCGCTCCTGCACCACCTCGACGTCGCTCATGAGTTTCTTCGCCCAGTGCACGGCACCGGCGCCGATCAGGAAGATCGCGAGGCCGAACGTCACACCCATCGCTGCGTTGAGCGCGCCGATGGCGCCGATGTAGGGGAGGGTGATGACCGCGTCGCGGGGGATGGCGATGAACGCCACGATGAACAGCACGACCATGAGCGCCGACAGGAGGAACATCGTGCTGACCTGGCGGACGGCCCGCTTCTGGGCCCGCGGGTCGGTGTCGGTGCGGCGCAGGTGGTGCTCCACCTCCGCGCGGGGCCACGCCCCGGGCCGCAGCGCCTGCTGGGTGTCGGACGTCGTGGCAGGGGCGCCGGACGACGCGGGGGTCAGATCCTTGCTGTCACTCATCGAACCTTCGCTCCGATCCAGATCGCGCATGCCACGACGAGCAGCAGCGCACCGATCCACATGAACAGGCCTTCGGTGACGGGGCCGAAGCGCCCCAGGGCCCAACCGCCCGGATCGTCGGACGCCCGCAGGGTCTCGACGTAGGCGATGATCGCCTGCTTGTCCTCACGCGGCAGCGTGCTGTCGCCGAAGACGGGCATGTTCTGGGGGCCGGTCAGCATGGCCTCGTAGATCTCCTGAGGCGTGGCTTCCATCAGGTTCGGGGCGTACTTGCCGTTGCTCAGGGCGCCGCCGCGGCCGGCCGCCTGATGGCACTGGGAGCAGTTGGCGCGGAAGAGCTCGCCGCCCTCCGCGACGTCGGCGTCGGAGTAGTCGAGGTCAGCGGCGGTGGGGATGGCGGGCCCAGGTGCGAGGGAGGCGACGTAGGCGGCCATCGCGGCGATGTCGGTCTCGCTGTACTCACGGGGCTTCTGCGGCGCCTGGGCTCCGGGGTTGGCCAGCGGCATCCGGCCCGTCGAGACCTGGAAGTGGACAGCTGCCGACCCCACGCCGATCAGGGTGGGGCCGTTCTGGGTGCCCTGGGCCGCGATGCCGTGGCAGCTCGAGCATCCCTCGAGGAAGAGTTTCTTGCCGTTGAGGATCTGCGTGGCGTCCTGCTCGGCCGATCGGGCCTGGGTGGCCGAGTTGACCACGGTGTACAGCCCGCCGGTGACCAGCAGGCCCACGAGGATGGCGACGATCACCGCCGCGGGATGCCGCCGGTGGGTGGCGAGGGTCTTCACAGTGCAACTCCTGTCGTCGCAGTGGTCGGCTGGGCCGCGGTCGGCCGGGTCATTGCAGGATGTAGATCATCGCGAACAGGGCGATCCACACCACGTCCACGAAGTGCCAGTAGTAGGAGGTGACCACCGCGGAGGTGGCTTCCTGGTGGGTGAAGCGCTTGGCCATGTAGGTGCGGGCGAGGACGAACAGGAAGGCGATGAGGCCGCCGGTCACGTGAAGGCCGTGGAACCCGGTGGTCAGGAAGAACGCGGACCCGTAGGGCGAACCCGAGAAACTCAGGCCCTCGTGGAGGAGTTCGGAGTATTCGAAGACCTGGCCGGCGATGAAGATGGAGCCCATCACGAAGGTGATCGCGAACCAGAATCGCAGTCGGTCGCGGTCACCGCGCTCGGCGGCGAATACACCCATCTGGCAGGTCACCGAGCTCAGCACCAGGATCGTCGTGTTGGCGGCGGCGAACGGGACGTTCAGTTTCTGGGTGTCCTCCGCCCAGATCTCCGGATTCACCCCCCGGAGCGTCAGATACATCGCGAAGAGTCCCGCGAAGAACATCAGTTCCGACGACAGCCACACGATGGTGCCGACGGACACCATGTTGGGCCGGCTGGCAGGCGCGTGGGCCTGCCCTCCTATCGCTGTTGCAGTTGCCACACGCGGATTCTGGCACCTTTGGCAAGCGGGGGACACCTGACCCCCCGATGAGCGCGGGATTTGTCGCACGAAATGCCGGGCTGATCACGATGAGTTGCCTGTTTCACGGTGAGCGACCGGGGAGGTTTCAGGGCCTTCGGGCAGGAAGCCGCCACCGGGCCCGGCTAGGATTCCCGCATGACCAAGACGACGACGGAGTCGCGGCTGCGTGTGCTGGTGTATTCGGACAACCGGGACCGGCGGGCGGAGGTCATCTCGCTGCTGGGTCCCCGTCCCTCCGCCGAACTGCCGCGGGTCGAGTACGTGGAGTGCGCGACGGAGCCCATGGTCATCCGCGCCCTGACCCCCGGGGTCCGCGTCCGAACCGAGATCGAGCAACTGCCGTACGAGGACTCCGGCGGCATCGACCTCTGCATCCTCGACGGAGAGGCGGTGCCCGCGGGAGGCATGGGCATCTGTCGGCAGCTCAAGGACGAGATCTACCAGTGCCCGCCCATCCTGCTCATCGTCGGGCGCCCGGCCGACGCGTGGCTCGCCACATGGTCCCGCGCCGACGACGTGGCCCCCACCCCGCTGGACCCCCTGGAGTTCCCCGAGTCGGTCGCCGCACTGCTGCGTCGCCGCATCGCGGCACTGCCCACCTCCTGAGGCCCCCCCGGGCGCATCGGCGGGCCGCGGGTGGCCGCGTACCCTGTCGGTCGTGACGACTGGCTCCCCGGACCACTCCTGGCCGGTACTCCTCGACGATCTCCTCGACCGCGGTTCGGTGACCCCGGAACGGGCCGGCTGGGCGCTGGCGGAGGTCATGGCCGGCCGCGCGACGCCCGCCCAGATCGCGGCGTTCCTCGTCGCGATGCGTTCGGCCGGAGTCGATCCCGATGTCCTCGCGGGCCTCGTTGACGTCATGTTGCGGTTCTCGGTGGCGGTGGATGTCCCCGGACCCGCCGTCGACACGTGCGGGACGGGCGGCGACAACTCGGGGTCGGTGAACATCTCGACCATGGCGGCGGTCGTCGTGGCGGCGACCGGCCGGACAGTGGTCAAGCACGGGAACCGCGCCGCGTCGTCACTGTCCGGCTCCGCGGACGTCCTCGAGGCCCTCGGCGTCGTGGCCGACCTCCCGCCCGACGCCATCGCGCCGTGCGTGGCGCAGGCCGGTCTGGCGTTTTGCTTCGCTCCGGTCTTCCACCCGGCCATGCGGCACGCCGGCCCGGTCCGACGCGAGATCGGGGTGCGTTCGGTGTTCAACGTGCTCGGGCCGTTGGCCAACCCGGGCCGCCCCGCCGCGCAGGTGGTCGGAGTGGCCGACCGGACGATGGCCCCAGTGGTCGCCGGCGCGCTCGCGCAGCGGGGGACCGTCGCCCTCGTGGTCAGGGGGGAGGACGGCATGGACGAGATCACCACGGCTGCCCCGACCCGGGTGTGGGACGCCCGCACGCGACAGGTGCGCGACGGGATGATCGACACCGTGGATCTGGGGGTGCCCCGCCCGACCCCCGGTGCTCTCTCCGGGGGGACAGCGGGCGAGAACGCCGAGATCGCGCTCGGCGTGCTCGCCGGGGGGGACAGCCCGCGGGAGCGCGCGGTCCGCGATGCCGTTGCCGTGAACGCCGCCGCGGCGATCGTGGTGCACGACACGGCCGCGGGACGGCTCGACCCCGCCGAGCCACTGCTCCGGGCGATGGCCGAGCCGCTCGAGGTGGCCCGGGCGGCCATGGTGTCGGGCGATGCGGCAGTGACCCTGCGGAACTGGGCCGAGGTCACGCACCGGCTCGGAGGGTCGCCAACCGGCTCCTGAGCGGCCCCCGCCCGTGTCCCACACCCTCGTGCCGGGGCTCGGGCCGATCCGCGCGGGCCGAGAGGAGGGCCGTCAGGGACGGCCGGATGCCGTGGCGGGGCTGGGTGAGCACCCCGTCGAGGGAGACCAGCCGAGTCCCCGGGGTCCCCAACCATCCCAGGAGCAGGCGTCCCTCCTCGGCCGTGGCGGAGGACACGCCGTCGGGTCGCGGCACATCGGCGGCCGTCGCCACCGCCGCATCCACGACGGCCCGCGGGTCCTGGTCGGGACGTACCCGAGCAGCCGACACCAGCCGGCCGTGGCGGATCACGTGCACGTGCCATTCCCGACGCACCGGTGACGCGGCCACGATCTGCGGGCAGGAGCCGAGCATCGTCAGGGCGTCCCCCGCTTCGACCGTGGCCAGCAGGTGCCGGAGGGCATCGCGCAGCCGGGCAGCCTCCTCGAACCGTTCGGCCGCGGCCAGCGCTGCGAGTTCGGCCGACACCGCCCCGACGACGGGCGACAGGTCATGCTGCAGCGAACGCCCGGCCGCCGCGGCGACGAGCCGGTAGGGATCGGCCGCCGACACGTCTCGGCAGGGAGCGACACACGACCCGAGATCCGCGCGCAGGCAGGCCGGCGCCCGGCGGTTCGGGCCCAAGCGGTGCGTGCATGTCCGCAGCGGGAACGCGAGGTGGATGACGTCGGCCGCCGCGCGGGCCGCCCGCTGCGACGGGAAGGGTCCGACGGAGACGTCGCCCCTACGGCGTGTCACGGACAGCCGTGGCGCGAAGTCGTCCGACAGGGTCAGCCAGAACATCCGCTCTGCGTGGCGGGAACGCCGGTTGTACGGCGGCTTCTCCGCCGAGATGAGGCGGACTTCGCGCACCGACGCCTCCAGCTCCGTCGCGCACTCGATGACCTCGACCCGATCCGCGATGCGGACCATCTCGAGCACCCTCCCGCGCTTCTCCGACGCGGTGAAGTACTGGCGGACGCGGGTCCGCAGTGACGCGGCTTTCCCGGTGTACAGCGTTCGACCGTCGGCTGCCAGGAAGCGGTAGACCCCGGGACCCGTCGGAAGGCCGTCCGCCATGGTGCGCTTGCGACGCTGCTCGGGCCGAACCCGGCTGGTGAGCACCTGCAGGTCCTCGAGGTGATGCGCGCCGAGGTCGCCGGCCCGCTCGAGGAGACCGTGCAGGACGGTCACGGTCGCCCGCGCGTCGTTGAGCGCCCGGTGGTCGGGGGTCACCGACGCATGGAAGTGGCGAGCGAGGGTCGCGAGCTTGTTGTTGCGTACCTCATCCCGGTGGAGCAGCACACGCGCGAGACGCGCGGTGTCCACCACCGCGAACGAGGGCCAGTCGTGACCCGTCCGGGCTGCTGCGGCCCGCAGGAACCCCGTGTCGAAAGGCGCGTTGTGCGCGACGAGGACGGCGTCCCGCGCGAAGTCGAGGAACATCGGCAGGACCGTCCCGATCGGCGGAGCTCCCGCGACGGCGGCGTCGGTGATCCCGGTCAGGGCGGCGATGAACGCGGGGATGGGGGTCCCCGGGTTCACCAGCGTGTGGAACTCCCCGACCACCTCACCGCCGCGGGTCCGCACGGCGCCGATCTCCGTGATGTGGCAGTCCCGGGAGGATCCGCCGGTCGTCTCGAGGTCGACGACCACGAAATCCACGCACTGCAGCGGGGACC
>CAIWTL010000385.1 GCA_903915555.1 uncultured Micrococcales bacterium
AGATGTCCGACGTGTTCTTCACCATGCGGCTGCAGCACCTGATCGACTCGGGTGCCGTCGAGGTGGACGGCCCACGCGACTCGCTGCGCTCCTACCGCCTCCGCCGAACCGACCGCAGGTCTGCCCCGGGCGGGTCCGGTCTGTGATCCTGCGGGGCAGTTGCGGGGTTGCGGGTCACATCTCGCACGAGAGAGTCCCAGCCTCAGGCTGAACCGGGGGGCGGTGCCGCCGAGGCCGGTGACGGAGAACCGCCCCAGAGCCCCAGGTCTGCCCCACCCACAATCACGTCTGCCCCGGACGGGGCAGACGTGCGGTCATCCGGCGTGGGCGGCGAGGCGGTCGAGGACGACGGTCTGGCCGGGCATGATCTTGGAGCGAGCGGTCTCGAGATCGAACCACGCGGCACCGTCGCACTCCGGGAACTCGCCGAACTGGCCAGAGCCACGGGGCCACTCCATGGTGAAGGTGTTGCTCTCGACGAAGTGCAGGTCGATGTCGGTCTCGACGCCGAAGGCGATGACCGTCTTGCCCCGGTGGGCCCGGTAGGACCCCAGATCGATGAGGTCCCCGTCCGGCGGCGGCATCCCGACCTCCTCGGCGAACTCCCGGCGGGCGACCTGCGGCGGAGTCTCCTCATCGGGCTCGTACTCGCCCTTGGCGATCGACCACGCGCCCTCGTCCATGTGTTCCCAGTAGGGGCCACCCATGTGCGTCAGGAACACCTGCAGCCCCGTTGTGGAACGACGGAAGGGGAGCAGTCCCGCGCTGTATCTCACAACCCAAGTGTGGCGGCCCCGGCGTTGGTCCGCACCGCGGGTCAGCGCCGCCGCAGGTACGCCGGAAGCGAGGTGGAGGGTCGCAGCGTGACGGACGGCTGGGGCACGACGTCGGCGGAGTCCGCCGGGATGACATGCCAGCGCCGACCGAGTTCCGCGAGCGCGAGCGCGGCCTCGGCGAGTGCGAAACGGTCCCCGATGCACTTGCGCGCGGCGAAGCCGAAGGGGAAGTACACCCCACGGGGGACGATCTTCTCGGTGTAGGCCCCCGAGGCGTCGAGCCAGCGGTCGGGGCGGAATCCATGGGGGTCGGGCCAGAACCGGGCATCCTTGTGCATGGTCCACTGACTCGCCAGGATCGACTGCCCCTCGGGGATGACGTGGTCACCGACCACCAGGTCGGCGGTCGAGATGCGGTCCACGACCCAGGCCGGCGGGTACAGCCGCAGGGACTCCGCCAGTACCGCTCTGGTTCGGGACATACCGGCAACGGCGCCGACGTCCAGTTCCCCGGAGGCGTCCCACTCCTCGGTCACCCACCGCTTCCAGGATGGGTTGCGGAACAGCAGCAGCCACGTCCACGACAGCAGCATGGACGTCGTCTCGTGCCCGGCGAGCATGAGCGTCATGACCTCGTCGCGGAGTTCGTTGTCGGTCAGGCCGATACCGGTGTCGGGATCACTGGACTCGATGAGCACACTCATCATGTCGCGGACGGGCGCACCCGCCGCCAGCTCCGCGCGCTTGGACACGATCATTCCGCCGACCACGGCGTCGAGCTGGTCCACGGCGGTGGTCAGGGTCCGGCGGGCGCGGCTGGGGTAGCGGCTCTGGATCTCCCACCGGGGATTCATCGTGCGGTTGAAGACCCCCAGAGCCTGGGCGAGCGCGGGCGCCACCTCGTCGGAGACAGCCGCGAGGTCCATCCCGAACAGGGTTCGCCCCACGATGTCGAGCGTGAGTGTCGTCATCTCGTCGACGAGCTCGATGCGACCGGCACCACTGTCCGACAGACGCCCCCAGCGGGCGTCGGTCTCCGCGATCGCAGCGAGCATGTCGTCGCCGTAGCCCGCGATCCGGCGTCCCGTGAACGCCGGTTGCACCATCGCCCGTTGCCTCCGGTGCTTGGCACCCTCGCTGGTCAGGATCCCGTCGCCCACGACTGCCCGGGCCTGTTGCAGTCCGAAGCCCTTGATGACGTCGGCGGCGGACACGAACACGTCCCAGATCAACTCCGGGTCATTCAGGAAGTACAGGTCTCCCCGCGGCATGCGCACGTACGCCAGCGGCAGGTAACCGCTGAACTGCTCCACGAAGGCCACGGACGGGATGTCACCCCGGGCGACCATCCGGAGAACGTCCTTGCGCCGCGGGCCATGGGGCCGATCGATGTCAGTCCGGTGGGGGCGGCGCAGTCGGGCATTGGACCTTCGTGTCGCGGAGATGCGATCGAGGGTCGAGTCGAACGTGGTGGTCATCATCCCTCCTCACCCCCACCTTGCCCCATCGTCAAACGGTCGACACCGCCGAGATTCCGGACCATGAACGTGTCGTCCGCTCCAGATCCCGACGAGTTGACCGCCCACGGTGATCGCGCCACACGACCGAGCGGCTGTGAGACAGTGAGCATTCGACAGGTGTTCACGATCCGGGGACAGAGATGACCATCCGTTCACTGGGACGCGCCGCGGGTGCGCTGGTGATGGCAGCAGGTGTGGCACTACCAGCCTCAGCGAGCGCCGACGTCTACTGGTACAACCACGGCACCGAGACGATCGGTCGCGCCACCTCGTCGGGCGGCTCGGTCGTCCAGGATTTCCTCAGGGGGGTGGATCCACACTCCCTCGCAGTCACCAACACCCACGTCTACTGGGCCACGGGCAGCGCCATCGGCAGAGCGGCCCAGGACGGCAGCGGTGCCACGGACTCCTTCCTCTCCCTCCCCCCGAGCACCACCGTGTACGGCGTCGCGGCGAGCGACGACCACCTCTACTGGACCACCGGTACGACGATCGGACGGGTATCCCTGGACGGCTCGAACCCCCGACCCGACTTCCTGGCCGCCGACGCCGACGCCCTGATGGTCGAGGGGGAGCACCTGTACTGGGCCGACGGCCTCGGCGGCGGCAGGATAGGTCGCACCCGACTCGACGGTACGGCCCCCGCGCAACCCGCCTTCATCACGGGTTTGAGCAACCCGATCAGCCTGGCCAGCGACGGCACCCACCTCTACTGGGCCTCGGACAACGCCAAGACCATCGGGCGTGCCCGGCTCGACGGCGGGTCCCCGCCGTCCCCCACGTTCCTGACCGACACGACGCTGGCCGGCCCCGACTCCATCTCCTCGGTCGCGGTCGCGGACGGTTACCTGTTCTGGGGTCGGAAACCGGGCTCTTCTCGGACCCCGTCCTTCGTCGGCCGGGCGAAACTCGACGGGAGCGACAAGCGGCCCTACTTCCTCCCTGCCACAGACCCCTTCACGATCACCGCCATCAACTCGCAGGCCATCAGTTTCCCCACGCTCCAGGGCACGACCGTGACCGCTGGACCGGTCCCTCTCGCCGCCACCGCGTCGTCGGGCCTGCCGATCCGGTACTCCAGCAGCACTCCCACGGTCTGCCGTGTGAACGGCTCGCAGGTCGTCCTCAGCGCGGTGGGCATGTGCCGCGTCACCGCGGAGCAACCCGGTGACGCCAGGTACCTGGCCGCGGCCCCTGTCACGCGCGCCTTCGCCGTGGCCGAGCCTCCCGCACCCCCTCCTCCGGCCCGCCCTCTGCCGGTCAGTGGCCTGCGGGCCGCCGTGTCGAAGGGGACGATACGACTGCGCTGGACTCCGCCCGTCGACGCGACAGCCCAGACCTCGTACCGGGTGCGGATCACCCACAAGAACAAGATCCTGTCGCGCGTGACGATGACCACGACCGCGAAGTTCACGAGGCTCCGGGCGAAGAGGCTCTACACGGCGTGTGTGGTGACCGCCCGTCCGGACTCGGAACAGTTCTCCGCCTCACGCTGCATCACGAGGCGTATCCCGCGACGCTGACGCCCCATCCGCGCCATCCGCGCCATCCGCGCCATCGACGGGGATGGTCTCCTACTGTCCCCGCAGCAGGTTGTTGCGCAGGATCGTGTCCGCGACATCAGTCGGGTCCGCACTCGGTTCCACCGACTGCTTGCCGGCGGCCACCGCGGCCATGTCCAGGCCCTCCGGGGCGGTGAAGAGGCACATGGTGCGCCGCGGTGCCATCTTGCGCGTCACCAGGTACTCACGCAGCGGGTTGTCCACGCAGTTGGACTCCGTGGACAGGAAGTTGACATGGTTGCCGGTCCGCTGGGTCACCTCGAAGGCGCTCGGGAAGGCTCTCGTCATCGCCCTGCCCCAGACAAGCGGTGTGGCGGCGTCAGCAGTCGAGTCCGAGATGGCCAGTTTGAGCTTCGCGACACGCGCCAGGGAGGCCGGGGATGCGATCTTCGGAACCGGGTCGGCGCGGAAGGTGTAGCCCATGCACGCCGGGACCGAACCGGCGGCGGTGAGCCCCCCGAAGACCGGGGCCCGCGAGACGACGTTGCGCACGATCCGCGCCCGCTGCCGGGCGTTCGGCCGGTCGGCGTAGTCGGAACAGTTGATGGCGGAGTTGGCTCCCCCATCGGGCGCCAGCCCGGGGTCGCTCCCGACCTCGGAACCACCACCAGTGACGAGCCGCCGCAACTGCGCGCGTGCTTCGTCGCCACCCGGGCCGACGATGCGTGCCGTCGAGACCACCTTGGCCAACTGCGTGATCTGCGGCCAGTTGGCCTGCTGCAGCAACAGCCGATTGGAGATCAGCGAGAGCCAGGCGTACCCGCCCAGGCGCATTCTCTTGCCGGGGGTTCCGATGCCCAGCCGCGACGCGAAGAGGCTGTCACGTGTGGAGATCACGGCCGCGTAGGTGGCAGGGCTGACCGCGCGGATGAAGCGCAGCGCCTCGTCGTTGCTGACGGAGCGCACGTCCGCGAAATCCGCCCAACTCCCGTCCGGCGTGACCGGCCCGTCGAGAAGGATGGCCCGCACCCTCTTCGGATACCGGTAGGCGTAGACGTACCCGATCCTCGTGCCATAGCTCATCCCCCAGTAGGTCAGTTTGCGATCCCCGACCGCGGCACGCATCGCGTCGAGGTCCCGGACGACATTGTTCGTGCCGACGTGGGCGATGAAGTCGGCACTCTTCCGCTGGCAGGCCCGGTTCGCCCTGGCTGTGAGGCGCGCCTGTTGAGCGGTGAACCGCACCCAGTTCACGTCGGGGTTGTTGGCGGGCTCGGCGCCGTCCGCATCGCAGTCGAAGGCCGGCTTGGTCTCGCCGATCCCGCGGGGATCGAACCCGACCAGGTCGAAGGACCGCTGGAGAGAGCCCGACGTGGCCGGCAGGACCCACGAGTTCAGCCCCGGTGATCCCGGGCCGCCCGGATTGGTGAAGAGGGTTCCGACCTTCGTCCCCGCCGCCGGGAGCTTCTGGAGGGCGAGGGTGAACTTCCTGCCGTTCGGCCGGTCGTAGTCGAAGGGGACCTTGAACGTCCCACACTGCAGCCGCGGGTACAACGCCTCGGCCAGGTCCGGGGACGGGTAGGCCTCCTCGGGGCAGGTCTTCCAGGCGATCCGAGCGGCCTGGACCTCCGCCTCCGTGGCTGGACTGGCCTGGGGGGCCTGGACCGCGGCCCCGGCGGCCGGGCCCAAGACGCCCGCCGCGAGTGACACGGGGACAAGGGGAAGGAGGAGACGACGGATCCGGATCATGCCGAACTGTAGCCCCGATCCATCGACCAGGTGGCATCGGGGAGCAGCGGGTTCCACCCCTCAGCGGCGTGGATCGGCGCGGGGCAGGTCACGCCTTCCAGGGTTGTAGGAGTTCACCGGGTGATCCGAGGCGTATCCCACCGACACGCCGCACACGAGCTTGTAACGCTCGGGGACGTCGAACTCCTTCCGCACCGGATCCGGCCAGGTCGCCAGCGCCCCCTGGGCGCAGGTCGCCAGCCCATGGACGTGGGCCGACAGCATGAACGTCTGCAGCCAGATGCCCGCGTCGAGGACGGCGAACTCCTTCAGGCCGGAGTGGACGAAGAGGAACACCGCCACCGGAGCCCCGAAGAACTCGAAGTTCCTCCGCAGCTGGGTATCGCGGGCCGCACGGTCTGCGCGATCGATGCCCAACGTCTCGTAGAGACCGAAACCCGTCGCCCGCCGGAAGGGCTGCAGTTCGTCCGGGTACTCGAGGGTGGTGTCGAAGTCGCCGTTCGGGATTCCCGTCCGGGTGACCAGGGCCCGGACCTTGTCCAGAAGCCCACCGGACTGTGCGGCCATTCCGGCATCGAACTGGCGCTGCAGTTCGGCAGCCAGCCGGTCGCGCTGGGGGCCCTCGGCGACGGCCACCAGGTAGGGCTGGGTGTTGGACCAGCTGGGCGCCCAGGAACTGTCCGCCAGGACCGCGTCGAGCACGTCACCGGGCACCTGGTCGGGAAGGAAGTCGCGCACGCTGCGCCGCGCCCGCACGAGCGCGGAGAACTCTTCGGACGCGTTGGCCTCACCCATGCGGGAAGCATGCCGTGGGCGCCGACCCGACCGCAACGCCGGTGTCGTGCGTCGGGACCGGCTACTGGGTGCTGAGGTACTCGAGCACGGCCTTCATCCGTTTGCTCGTCCCCGTCGCGTCGTTGAGGCCGAGTTTGCGGAAGATGCTGCTGACATGGCTCTCGACGGACTTCACCGTGACGAACATGGCGTCGGCGATCGCACCGTTGTCGAGGCCCTCCGCCATGAGTTGGAGCACCTCCAGCTCGCGGTCGCTGAGTTCCGCGAACCCCTCGGTGCTGGGCACCCGGTCGAGGTCCACGCCATCGGCGACGGCCTGCACGGTGCGGGCGAGGGCCTCGTCGTCCCGGATGGACGAGACGGATACGAAGGCCGCTGACCCGAACCTCTCGGACAACTCCCGCTGGATGAGGCGCTGGTGGTTCGGCGAGACCACCACCACACCGGCCTCCGGCAGCACTCGGTCGATCAGTTCGAGCAGGCCGCTGAGCTCCTCGCTGCCCGACTGTCCGGGGGCGACCATGAGAACGAGCACATCGGGTCGGGCGCGTTCGAGCCGCTCGGCGAGATCGGCGCGACCGGCGGGCGGCAGCACCGCCAGATCGCTGCGGACGCGCAGGAGTGTGGTGAAGGCCAGGGCCGGGAGCGGGCCCATGAGGTGACTGACGACGAGGACCGTCGTTCGCATGTCCCGGTCACCGGCGAGATCGCCGTCGTCGGAGACCTGGACCGTGACCGAACTCCGGGGCGAGAACTGGGCGACGTACGACAGTGGGCGACCGTCGGCGTCACGGACCAGCGCCACGGAATGGAACAGGCACATCGTCTCGCCGTTCTCGGTCACGAAACGCTGCTGTATCTCCTCCGACTGGGTCCGGCCGCTGATGAGGCTCTGGCAGATCCTGCGGAACTGCTCGACCTCGCCCGGTGCCAGCACCTCGGTGATGCTGCGGGACGACAGCCAGACGTGGTCGCGACCCAACAGCCGGCACACCTCGGAGTTGACCTCCACGATGGAGCCGTCGAGCCCCAGCACCGCCAGCCCGATGGGCGCACGGTCCATCGCCAGGCGCAGTCGCTCCTCGTTGCCACGCAGCTTGTCGATGGCGTCGAACCGGCGCGTCACGTCGCGCCAGGTCAACACCACCCCGTCGCGCCAGGGGTTGGCGCGGACGTCGAGGCGGATGACCGACAGTGGTTCCGCGGAGCGGCGGAAGGGGAAGTCGTCGAGGACGAGCGGTTCGCCCGACTCCGCCACCCGGAGCAGCAGCGCCAGGTTCCCCGCGGACCCGTGAGTGGCACGCAGTGAGGACAGCGCAACGCCGACCATCTCGTCGAGCCGACGTCCGGTGAACGCGCAGGCGGCCTCGTTGGCCTCGGTGATGATGAGATCGACCGCAGATCCCGCGTCGTCGGTCTCCACCTGCAGGACGACGAGGGGATCGGGAAGCGCGTCGAGAAGGGAGCCGACCTGGATGTCGTCGATGGGGCGCGGTCGGGACCCGGACCTCGGTCCGGCTCCCGTGCCTTCCGCCGCGCCACCTATCACCGTCATCCGTTCCGGCCTGTTGATTTCGCCCGACTGTGCCGAATCGGACAACTGACTCGTTGTCACTGTGCCCTACATGTGCGCTGTGCTGCCATTCTTCACCGCCCCACTCCGGCAAGGAAGCGGGTTCACCCTGACGCCATCAGGGGATTCCCTTAGTCGAGGTAGCCCAGTCCTTGCTTGTCTCCGGTCAGAAGACCTGGCCGAGCAACCAGTCGCGTCGGCGGGTGAGCGTCTCGACACCCGCCTGCGCCGATCCGGGTCCCGGAACTACACGGCGCAGTCGCACGTGCACCTCGGCGTGGGTCATGCCCGTGCGCGCGGCCATCTTCCCGACCAGCGCGGTGATGTCCTTGCGCAGCGACGCCGCATCCCGCCAGACGGAGTCCTCCTTGCGCGCGGCGGGCTCCTCCGCGACCGCCGTGGCCGTTGTCCCGCGCCGCAGTTCCGCGTCACGCTTGGCGAGCAGCGCCGCCGTCTGCTCCGGGGTCAGGAGGCCGGGCAGACCGAGATAGTCGTCGTGGGGCTCGCTGTCGTCACCGGGGACATACGCCTGACCCGAGTGCAGGACGTGCGCGAACTGCGCGTCGGCGCCGAGGAACTCGACCTCGCCGCCGCCCATCGGCTCCTCACGGTCCGGCACGTCGATGTCGAGGCTGTCGTCCGATGGCGGCGGGATGACGTGATTGCGCTGCTCCTCCATCTCGGCGGCCAGCGCGACAAGACTGCGGACAGCCGGGATGAACACGGTGGCGGACTCACGACGGGAGCGCGCGCGGACCACCCGCCCCACCGCCTGTTGCCAGAACAGCGGGGTGCGGTAGTTGGTCGCGTAGACGAGCACCGCGAGGCGGGGGATGTCGGTCCCCTCGGACACCTGGCGCACCGCGACGATCCACGGATCTTCGGAGGAGCGGAAGGCTTCGATGACCTCGGCGGACCGCGGGTCGTCCGACACCGCGACGACCGCTGTGCGCCCCGTCACCTCCCTGACGATCGCGGCGTACTCGCGTGCGGCCTCCTGGTCGCTGGCCAGGAGCAGACCCGCCGCATCCGGGGTGTCTGCGCCGCGCAGATCGGTCAACCGGGAGTCGGCCGCGGCGATCACGTGCCTGATCCATTGCCCGGCGGGATCCAGGGCCACGCGCCACGCCTGCTCCTCCACCGAGCGCGCGGCCTCCGCGCCGAGCTCATGGGCCTGCTCGTCGCTGTCTGCCAGCGCCCCGACCGCCGAGTTCCGCCAGCGCGCGACGCCGGTGTAGGCGGCGAAGACCACCGGGCGGCAGACCCCGTCGGTGAGGGCCTGCGCGTAGGAGTAGGTGACGTCGGCGCACGACACCCGACCCTCGGGGCCGTCCTCGTAGCGGATGTAGGGGATCTCCTCGGCCCCGGAGCGGAACGGGGTGCCGGTCATGAGCAGCCGCCTGCGGGCCACGTCGAAGGCCTCCACCACCGCGTCCCCCCAACTGAGTCCGTCCCCCGAGTGATGCACCTCGTCGAGGACCACCAGGGTGCGCCGGTGTTGGGTGCGGTGCCGGTGGAGGATCGGTCGGGACGCGACCTGCGCGTAGGTCGTGACGTAGCCGTGCATGCCGGTCGGGAGACTGACTCCCGCGGAGTTGGGTCGCTCGGGGTCGAGTTGCAGGTCGAAACCGAGGGCCGCCTCGGCCCACTGCCGACGTAGGTGGTCGGTGGGTGCCACGACGATCACCTGGTTGATGCGCCCGGACTCCAGGGCACGGCGGGCCACGGTCAGGGCATACGCGGTCTTGCCCGAGCCGGGCGTCGCACACACCGTGAAGTCCTCGCCGGCGTGGTCCTCGAAACGGGCGACGGCGCCCTGTTGCCAGGCGCGCAGGCGCATAGGGCGGCTCCCGTGGTCCAACTCGACTTCACCAGGCCCCGAGCTGCGACGGCGGCGGGGCGGGAGCACCACTGTAAGCCCAGGGCCCGACCGACCCGGGGCGCGACTCAGCGGCGCACTCCAACCTCCGCGACCGCACCCGCGCGTCGCCGTCACCGGGAGGCCGCCATACAGTGAGGCCACCATGACTGACACCGCACCCGCCACCGCGTACCCCCACCTCCTTGCCCCGCTCGACCTGGGCTTCGTGACGCTGCCCAACCGGGTGCTCATGGGCTCCATGCACGTGGGCCTCGAGGAGGCGGAGAACGGCTTCGAGCGGATGGCCGCCTTCTACGCCGAACGCGCCCGGGGGGGCGTGGGCCTGATCGTCACCGGCGGTATCGCTCCGAACGAGGAGGCTCGGCCATGGCAGATGGGCGCCTCGTTGACGACCTCGGAGGAGGCGGCGGAACACCGCGTCGTCACCGACGCGGTCCACGCGGCGGGCGGTCGGATCGCGATGCAGATCCTCCACTTCGGCCGCTACGCCTACCACCCCGAACTCGTCGCTCCCAGCCCGATCCAGGCACCGATCTCGCCCTTCCCCCCTCGGGAGATGACCGTCGAGGACATCGAGCGCACCATCGACGACTTCGCCCGATGCGCGGCCCTGGCGAAGGAGGGGGGGTACGACGGAGTGGAGATCATGGGCTCGGAGGGCTACCTCATCAACGAGTTCATCGCGGCCCGGACGAACCGACGGACCGATGAGTGGGGCGGGTCCTATGAGAACCGGATCCGGTTCGCCCTCGAGATCGTGCGCCGGGTCCGCGAACGCGTCGGCGCCGACTTCATCATCATCTTCCGGCTGTCGATGCTCGACCTGGTCGAGGGCGGGTCGACCCTCGACGAGGTGATCCAGTTGGCTCAGGAACTGCAGGACGCGGGTGTCACGATCCTCAACACGGGCATCGGGTGGCACGAGGCACGGATCCCCACGATCGCCACGAGCGTTCCGCGCGCCGCCTTCACCTGGGTGACCGAGCGCCTCAAGGGGCAGGTGTCCATCCCGCTGGTGACGAGTAACCGGATCAACACCCCTGAGGTCGCGGAGGAGGTTCTGGCGTCGGGTCAGGCGGACATGGTCTCGATGGCGCGCCCCTTCCTGGCGGACGCCGAATTCGTCAACAAGGCCGCTGCCGGCCGGGCCGATCGCATCAACACCTGCATCGGCTGCAACCAGGCCTGTCTCGACCACACCTTCCAGCTCCAACTCACCTCGTGCCTGGTCAATCCGCGGGCGTGCCACGAGACCGAGCTGATCGTCGGCCCCACGTCCGCTCCCCGTCGCATCGCCGTCGTCGGCGCCGGGCCGGGCGGCCTGGCGGCCGCGGTGACGGCCGCGCAGCGGGGTCACGACGTCACGCTGTTCGAGTCCGACGACCGCATCGGTGGCCAGTTCAACCTGGCGGCGCGGATCCCCGGCAAGGAGGAGTTCACCGAGACCCTGCGCTATTTCCGCAACGCACTGGCCGACAGCGGGGTGGACGTACGTCTCGGGCACCGCGTGACCGCCGAGGAACTCCGTGACTTCCAGGGCGTCGTCCTGGCGACGGGGGTCACGCCCCGCATCCCCGACGTCGAAGGGATCGACCATCCCAAGGTCGTGACCTACCTCCAGGTCCTGCGCGACGACGCACCTGTGGGGGGCAACGTGGCGATCATGGGGGCCGGTGGCATCGGGTTCGACGTCGCCGAGTACCTCACTCAGGCGGGCCCCAGCGCGACGCTCGAGCCCGAGCGGTTCTTTGCCGAGTGGGGCATCGACGCGACCCACACGTCGCGCGGCGGAGTCGTCGAGGCCGTGGTGGAACCGCCGGCGCGCCAGGTGATGCTTCTGCAGCGCAAGGCCTCCAAGGTGGGGGCGGGGTTGGGCAAGACGACAGGATGGATCCATCGCACGGAGTTGAAGAAGCGCGGCGTTCGGATGATTCCGGGGGTCGACTACCGGCGCATAGACGACGACGGCCTGCACGTCGTGATCGACGATGTGCCGCAGGTGCTCCCGGTCGACACAGTGGTCGTGTGCACCGGTCAGGAGCCCCAACGGGAACTCCTCGCCGATCTCGAGGCTGCCGGGGTTGACGTGCACGTCATCGGTGGCGCGGACGTGGCCGCGGAACTGGACGCCAAGCGCGCGATCAAGCAGGGCACCGAGGTGGCCGCCGCGCTGTGACACAACCGCGACGTACCTGGGGTACGACACCCACAATGTGTCCGCTAGTCGGATGCCTATGATCGGATTCCGCCCAATTCCGGGGTGAATCGGTCACAGCCCCGCGAAACGCGGTCAATGCACCCGTTGCGCTGTTGTTACGGTTCGGCCGGTGAGCAGAATTCGACTCCTAGCAGCACTCGGGACCGCCGCGATCGTCATGATCACAGGCACCGTCACCTCCTCCGCGACCGTCACGGCGGATACGTCGGTGAGCGCGCCGGCCAAGCGCAAGAAGCCCGGCAGCACCACGCCCGCGGTGTGCGACCCGTCGGCGACGACCCCCAACGCGTTCGTCCGCGCCCGGCACGTCTTCGTCGAACTGCGCAACGCCGGCTACTCCCCCGGCGCCGCCGCCGGGGTCGTGGGTGTCCTGGACTTCAGGTCGGCGCTCGCGCCCTACGCGATCTCCCAGGACTCCACGAGTTACGGCATCGCGCAGTGGCCGGTCGAGAGGTGGCAGGAGTTCACCGCCTACACCGAATCGACCCGGGTCAACCGGTGGAGCCCGAAACGCCAGGTGCTGTGGCTGATCGAGGAGATGGCTGCCGGCCCGGAGACGTTCGACAGCGCTGGGTTCGCCACCACCGAGGACGCCGGCGAGGCGGCGCGGACGTTCCGTCAGACCTACTTCCCCGCCGTCGCCGAACCCGAGTCGCTCGACGCGATGGCCAGCCGCGCCGAGGCGTGGCTCGGCCAGCTGAAGGACGTTCCGCTGACCCCGGTCGATCCCGCGAAGACCAACGGGATCACCGTTCCGTGCGCGCCGGCCAGCGGCGCGGCCCTGGACCGCTGCCCGATGGTGCCGGACTCCTACAAGGCGGCGTTCCGATCCTTCACCGGATTCTCGTGGGAGCGCATGGACAGCAACGCGCAGATGATGACGCGCTGCGCGTACAACAACTTCCCCTACATCCAGTCCCACGGCACGTACAACGGTCACAGCCCCAACTGGACCCAGGCCATCGACTTCTTCATGCCCTACGGCTGCACCTACAGCGGCGGCCGGGCGGTCACGCGCAACGCCACCGACCTCATGGTCGGCAAGCGCCTGGCCCGCTACCTCATCCTGAACGCGAAGAAGTTCGGCCTGGACTATGTGATCTTCCAGGACCGGATCCGCAACCCCGACGAAAGAGCGGGCGAGTCCTACTGGCGTCAGGTGGGCAACTGGCGACGGGACAACTACAACAACGGCGACTGCGTCAACACGCACTTCGACCACATCCACGCCAGCGTCTACCGCGGCAACGGGTGGGCGGCGTCCACTCCCAAGCCCGACCTGAACCCGGACGGGAAGCCGTGGTGACGCGCTGACCCCGTACGGATCCGCCCCCGGCCCGACTGACATCGTCAGCGGAACCGGGGGCGGACCTGTGTCGGGGTGGTCGTGGCGCGGGATCAGTATCCCTGGTTGTGACCGTTGTTCCAGGAGCGGAACTTGCCCATGCCGTAGGTCTTCTTCACGTAGTTCAACGACGCGTAGATGTTGGTGTAGGGCACCGTCTGGTACCGCGTGTGACGGTAGCCGTCCTTCGCGAAGTGGCGGTAGGTGGGCGCGATGACCTGCAGCAAACCCTTGCTGGGTGTGCCCCGCCGGGCGTTGCTGTCCCAACGGTTGACGGCCTTGGGGCGGCCACTGGACTCCTGCTGGATCTGCGCGAGGACACCGGGCAGATGACGCCGCGGCACCTCGTGCTCGGCCATGACCAGCGACACCAGGTTGGCCCACCGCTCCACCTTCGCGGGGAACCTCCCACCCTCGGGATGACGCAGACGCTCACCCTTCCACTGCGAGGGACCCATCTTGACCATCGCCGCCGTCGTGGGGGCGGCCGAGTCGGCCTTCGGCTCGGCGTGCGCACCGGGTGCGGTCGCGACGGCGGTGCCGACCGTCAGTGCGGCGGTCGCAGCGAGGGCGGCGGGGGACTGTGTGAAGAGGCGCATGACATCGGGTTGCCCTGTCATCACACCCAGGAATCGTGGTCTCAGTCACCCCACCGTGACGATCGTCACTCTCAGTGAGAGCCCGCGGGGGACGCGAAGGGTCCTCAGGTGTCCTCGGACTCAGCGAGATACCGCTGCAGATCCTTGACGGAGGGGTTCGTGAAGGCCCGGCCATCGGGCAGCACCACGGTGGGAACCGTCTGGTTACCTCCGTTCACCTCCTCGACGATCTGGGCCGCCGACGGGTCCTGCTCGATGTCGACCTCGGTGAACGGGATGCCGGCACGGTCCAGCTGGCTCTTGAGCCGGACGCAATATCCGCACCACGGCGTGGTGTACATGGTGAGGGTCATGGGGCCTCCGCTTCCTCGTGACACCACCCTGGTACCCCCGGCGGCGCATCTCAACTCCTGCGACGGCGTTCGCCGTGTGCGATATCGCAGCGCCGTCGCCATACTGATGAAACCGGAACTCCCCTTCACCCGTCACATCACGCATACTGGGGGTGACGGCCGACGGACCCCGGCCAACCCCCATCGGCTACGAACGGAGCACAGATGCGCACGCAGCACGTCGCCATCGGCGCGCTCACCCTGCTCGTGTCACTCGGAGCCGCCTCGACCGCCGGCGCCGCCCCGGCGCCCACCCCCGACCCGACGACTTCGCCGAAGCCCGCCCCTTCGCCCACCCCGACGCCCACCCCGACCGAGCCCGCGGTGCTGCCCGTGAGCGCCCGCTTCACCCTCGACCCCAGCGACCGCTACGGCGTCGGGCAACTCGTGACGGTCAAGTTCTCGCGCGACATCGTCGACCGCGCCGCTGCGGAGCGAGGTCTCTCCGTGCACTCCGACGACGACGTGCCTCCCGGGTCGTGGGCCTGGATGGACGACCACACCGTGGTCTACCGCCCCCGGACCTTCTGGCCGGGCGACGCGCAGATCGACTTCACCGTCGACCTCGCCGGTGTCCAGCTCGGGAAGACGGCAGAGGGAACACTGGTCGGTTCCCGGGGCGCCGACCGCGTCCACCAGCTTCAGACGGCCCGCTCGTTCATCATGCGGATCAAGGACAGCAAACACCGCCTCTTCGTGGAGGTCGACGGAAAGCCCGTCAAGTCCTTCCCGGTGTCACTCGGCAAGCCGGGCTGGGAGACCTACTCCGGCACCAAGATCCTCACCGGCGAGAAGTACGTGAAGCTGCGGATGGTCGGCAACTTCCCCAACCGCAACGCGACGTGGGACGTCATCGCGCCCTACTCGATCCGACTGACCCCCAACGGCGAGTTCATCCACGGCGCGCCGTGGGCGAAGAACCGGATGGGCAAGTGGAACGGATCCCACGGCTGCACGAACATGTTCATCCGCGACGCGAAGTGGCTGTATCAGCGCGTCCGCGCGGGCGATCCCGTGGTCACGACCGGTACGGGGCGCCCGATGCCCAAGACCCTGGGAGTGCCGGGCGCCTACTGGAACTATCCGTGGAAGACATGGCGGGAGTTCTCCGCCCTGTACGAGCCGCCGGCCCCCGAGGGCGGCAAGGGCGACGGCGACAGGAATCCGGGCAAGCCGGGCAAGGACCCGGAGGGCGTCCAGGCGCAGACCCTGCCGGCCCCGGCCCCGCTGCAGGGCGTGCCACCCGCCGGTCCCTGAGTCCGGACCCGATCATCCTCCCAGGTCGGCCGCGCGACGGATCGTCGCCTCGCGACGGGCTCCCGGCATCGTCAGGGCCGGGATCAGCCCACACGCAGCCACGACCGCCAGCAGGATGAACGCGGCACTGCTCCCCCGATCGGCGAGCACCACCGCGGTGATCGCGACGCCGAGTGCCGCTCCCGCATTGCGCAGCAGGACAAGCAGGGATGTCGTGGCCCCCACGTCCCGGCCGTCGGCGGCGTGCTGCGCCAGCAGCAGTGAGGGGATGAGCGTCAGACCTGCCGCAGCCCCGACGAGTACCCCTGCGATCAGGAGGCTCGGATAGGCCGTCAAGACCGCGACGATCAGACCCGCCACGGTTCCCAGCAACGCCGCGGCGACGGCCAGCACGCGCGTGCCGGTCCGTAGCGCGAGTACGGCTGTGAAGGCGCCCGCGGTCACCCACAGGATGGTGAGCGGGACGACGACGAGTCCCGGATTGAGGTCCGGGGCCGTCTGTTGCGACAGGGCGGGCAGATAGGTCAGGAAGGAGAACTGGACGAATCCGACGAGGACTGCGGCCCCGGTGCAGGCCAGGACGACACGGTTGGTGAGGAGGGCGCGTGGCACCAGGCCGCGGGGATGTCGGAGGCTGCGCCGGATGAAGAGGAGGAGCACGAGCCCACCCAGCGCAGCGAGCCATGCCACCCCCCGTTCGACTCCGAGCAGAAGTCCGGTGAGCCCCACCGTGACCAGGGCGCTGCCCCACCAGTCGAACGGTTCCAGGGCACCCGGTCGGCGCGGCACCGCGCGCAGCTGTCCGCGCAGGCACCAGGCGACAACAGCGCAGAACGGCAGAACGACGGCGAAGGCCCACCGCCAGGAGACGGCGACCAGCGCACCGCCGATGAGCGGACCCGCTCCCGCGGCAATCCCGTAGGCGACGTTGTAGTGGATCTGCAGGTGGGCCCGTTCGGTGGAGTCGACGCGCCCCGCGAGGATCGCCTGGCCGAGGGGAACGACTCCTCCGGCCCCGATGCCCTGGATCACCCGCGCCGCCACCAGCGCGGCGAAGTCGGGCGCCAGCATCGCTGCCACCGTCCCGAGGCTGAACAGGGACAGCGCCACCCAGAAGGGGGTGCGTTCACCCCGCAGGTCGAGCCACCGGCCCCACGCGGGAATGGTCACCGTGGAAGCCAGCAGATATGCCGACACCAGCCACGACGCCTCCGACCCCAGACCGAGGTCCGCCGCGATCGTCGTCAGCAGGGGTACCACGATCGTGGAGTCGAGCACCGACAGGGTGCCGGCGAGGATGACACCGACGAGCAGCCGCCGGGGAACCTCACGCCCGGGCCCTGTGAGGCTCCCGTCGGGTTGGGACGACACCTCAGCAGTGTCGCCGTCCGTGGCCCGCGCGTCACGCCGATGAGTCATCCACCGACCGCCGCGGACTCCCGCCGGGGTCCTCAGGCGCTGCGGGTCACGCTCATGTGCACATGGTCGAAGTGTGTGTTGGTGCAATCGCCGTTGTTGTGCAGATCCCCCCGCCACGTCTCGATCGGCGCGAAGGGGTCCTCTCCGTAGAAGGAGTCGGGGTTTCGGATACGGTCCTGCCAGATGACGTAGTCGAGACCGAATCGCTCACCTCGGCGCAACAGATACTGGGCCAGCCGTCCACCCAGCAGCAGGTCGGCCGCGCTGCGCGTGTACGAGCGGCCCGGGCCCGAGGAACACCCGCCGGGCATCATGAAGTCCAGGGCGCGGCCCCAGGTGGGCATATGACCGGGTCGGTAGGTGCCGTGCAGGCGAATGCGGGGGAAGTTCGCGTAGACGCAGCGGGAGACCAGCTGGGACGCTGCGCTGATCGAAGTCCAGCGGAACCCCGTGTGTCGCCGGAAGGACGCCCGGAAGGGCGCAGGGACGGTCGGGCAACGCTCGACGGTCCCGGTCACCGGCTCACATGTCAGGAACAGGCCGTAGGTGTCGTTGTCGCCGGGGCTGCGGTCGACCCGTCGGTCGGCCAGCGCCTGCGCCCACCCGGTGGCCTTTGCCCCGCGGGTCGCGCGCACCTCCGCGGGCGACGCGGCGGTGCGGACGAATGTCTTGTGGAAGTAGGTGGCCGCCGCGACCTCGTCGGTGCTGCGCCGCAACCGGTCGTGCCGGAAGTGCCCGGGGTCGGCGGCCATCTCACGCAACAGGAACGAGGTCTGCGCGCTGAGGAACCACCGGTTGACGCCTTCCCGGGCGGCGAAGGCCGTGTACCGCTTCCAGCGGGTCTTCCCCCACAGTGCCAGCCCGACCCGCTTGCCACTCTCGCTCTGCGTCGTCGGGGTGACGGCACTGAGGTAGTCCAGGTTGCCGAGGATCCCCGCCACGGCCGAGGCAGAGTACCCCGCGCCGCGCAGCCGGTCCGAGACATAGTTGGCGCGCGGTGCGACACCTGGAGTGATCTCCGTCGTCGGGCAGGGCTGGGTCGGCACGGCCGCGGCGCCGACGTCATCGGCCGCCGCACTCATCACCGCACCCACCGGAACTGCCGCCAGCAGGGCCCCGACAAGGACCCATGCCGCTGCCCGCGAGCGTTGCGTACCGGTGGTGGTGCTGCGCTGTGCCACGCCCTCATCCTCACACCCGACGGGTCCGGGGGGAAGCGCTACCCCCGAGCCGCGCCTATGGTGTTCCGGGGCGTGACCGGCGGGCGACCTCGGCGATCACCTCGGCGGGGGCATCATCGAGCGGGACCGCGGCGAGCCTCGACGGGTGATGCGGTGCTCGCTGCACCTCTGCGGACCGGGGGCGCCGATCCAGGACGCGGAGCATGAGGAAGGCGAGAGCGAACCCGAGGGGGATCATCACGAGAGCCAACATGGCCATGGCGGTTCCGATCACGGCACACCTCCTTGGGCCGCATGGTGCTGCCGACTCATCCACGCCGCACGTCGGGATCCCCGCTCCCACATTCCGCATTGGGCATCCCGGGACCGGTACCGTTCCCGCGGCCAGTAACCTCGGGTGGTCGGCAACGGTCCGATGAGTCGATGTTCGGAGACACACATGAAACACGTCCTTCTGGGCTCACTGGCTGCCGCCACCGCCGCCGGTCTGATGATCTCCCCGGCCTCTCCCGCCCGGGCCGACGCCACAGTGACCACCCTTGCCGACGCAGGTCCCGGTTCCCTGCGAGCCGCCATCGAGGCGGGGAACGCCGGTCCGGCCGGCTTCCGGATCACCTTCGCCGTCGCTGGTCGGATCCAGTTGGCCGACGGGCTTCCGGAAATCCGGAATGCGATGACGATCGACGGCACGACTGCGCCGGGGTACGCCGGGGCTCCGGTGGTGCAGATCGACAACAACGGCAACTCGGGCCTGGAGTACGCGGCCGAGGCCCGGACCTCCGTCCTCAACGGCCTCTCCATCACCGGGGCATCCGGGGCGGGAGTGACGGTCTCCACCGACGTCATGTCGGTGATCGGCAACTACATCGGCCTCACTCCCGACGGCTCCGTCGCGGGCAACGGGGGCGACGGGGTCCTGCTCACCTCGGGGGCGTCGGACAACCAGATCGGCGCGAACGGCGCCGAGGTCTCCGGCGCCTACAGCAACGTGATCAGCGGGAACACCGGCAGTGGGATCAGGCTGAGCGGCGCGTCGCAGAACATCATCCAGGCCAACCGGATCGGCACCAATCCGACGGGGACCGAGGCTCGCCCGAACGGCGGCGACGGCATGACCCTCGAGGCCTCGCGTGGCAATCGGATCGGGGGCACCGCCTTCACCGACACCGCCACGGGTCAGACCAACAACCCGACCGGGACGAAGGGGACTGTCCCCCCGGTGTTCGTCGTTCCTCCCTTGGGCAACCTCGTCTCGGGCAACTCGGGCAACGGCATCCAGATCATGGACAAGTCGGCGCGCAACACCCTGAACGGCAACTTCATCGGAACCACCGCGGACGGCGACGCGCGCCTCGGCAACGGCGGCAACGGCGTCTTCATCCTGGAGTCGAACAGGAACACGCTGCAGGGCTGCAGGTTCAAGAATGAGCCGTTCGTCTACTACAACATCATGAGTGGCAACGGTCGCCACGGACTGCGCATCCACAACTCCGACGACACCACCGTCCAGGCCAACTTCTTCGGGGTGGGGGCGGACAACACCGCGTTGATCGGAAACGAGCGGAACGGGATCCTCGTCGGTGGGGACTCGGCGGACACCCAGGTCGGCGGAGTGATCCCGTTGGGAAATGTGAGCGCGGCCAACGGCGCCAATGGCGTGGCCGTGAAGGGCAAGGCGAGTGGTTTCACCACCTTCAACACCTTCGGTGGCCTGCTGGCCTTCAAGGGCGCAGCACCCAATCAGGGCAACGGCCTGCTCATCACCTCGACCGGCGGTGACCAGCTCGTGCGGACCAACGTGTACTCCGGCAACGCGGCCAACGGCATCATGCTGGCGGGGCGCGCGACGGGCGTGACCATCGACCCGAACATCGTGGGGCTCGACACCAGCGGGTCCGGGCTGATGCCCAACGGTGACTCCGGGCTCGTCATCACCGACCGGGCCCATCACAACACCATCGGCGGCACACGCCGCTCCGTCATCCCCCAGAACACCCTGTCGGGCAATGACCGGTACGGGCTCGTCATCGAGGGGCAGGCTCATCACAACACGGTGTTCGACACCTTCATCGGCACGAATGTGCTTGGCACGACGAAGGGCAAGTTCACCCGCGTCGGTAACGACAGGGGCGGTGTCCTGATCACCGACATGGCCCGCGACAACCGCATCGGATACGCCGGCGGGAAGAAGATCAACAAACTCGTGAGTGGCAACGAAGGACCGGGGGTCACCCTGCGGAGGAACACCAGGGGCAACGAGGTGCTCGGAACCTACATCGGGCTCGGGCGGGCTGGTCGCTGCCTGGTCAATGAGGGCGCCAACGTCATCGACCGGGGTCGGAACACGGTGCGCGGCAACCTCTACTGCAGCCCCGGGCACAAGGACGGCGACCGCCCCGGCGGCTCGGGAACAGTCGGGCGCGGCTGACCCGCGCTCCGGCGGGGACGCAGCGCCGGGGAACGGCATGAGCACACCCTCGAACACCGCCATGTCACAGGGCACGCGGCGCATTCTCGTCGGCATCTGTCTGGTGTTCGGGGGCGTCCTCATCGAGGGCGCGACGCTGAACTACATGCTCACCCCGATGTTGGACGAGCTCGGGCTGAGTCAGGAGGACGCGAGTGTCGCCCTGACGATCCCATGGGTGGCCTCCCTGCTGGTCGTGTTCGCCGCGGGGCGTCTCGGCGACCGGCGTGGCCACCGGGAAGTCATCTCGTGGGCCAGCGTGGTGGTGATCCTCGGTTCGGTACTGGTCGCTGCCGCGGAGGGGATCACGCTGGTCGCACTGGGCCTGCTGCTGGAGAGTCTGGGCGCCACCACGATCCAGATCGTGACCCTCGGGCTGCTGTCGGACCGGTTCTCCGCACCCTCAGCGCGTTCCGCGGCCTTCGGAACCTTCGGCATGGTGTCCCCGGCAGTGTGGCTCATGTTTCCCGTCCTGGCAGGTGTCCTGATCCAGTACTCCTGGCGGCTGGTGCCGCTGGTGTGGGCACTGGGCGGTCTGCTGGCCCTGGCGATGGCCCGCCTGCTGCTGCCGGCTGCGCGACGGACCGAGCGGCTCGGGGACATGGCGACACCGGTACTCGCGGGTATCACGCTGAGCGCCTTCGTCCAGACAGTGACGCGTATCGGTGACGACGGCCTGCTCTCCTGGTGGACGCTCGCGACCGCGTCGGTCACCATCCTCTGCGGGCTGCTGCTGTTGGTCCTCCTGCGGCACCGCACGGATGCGGGTTTCTCGTTGGGTCCGCTGCGGGTGGGGGCCACCCGCGCACTGCTGATCGTGGTGATCATCGTCCCCTTCATCAACACCGTCTTCCTGATGACCATGGCGTTCCAGTACCTGTACGGGCTGTCGGTCCTGCAGACGGCGCTGGCGCTGGTGCCCGCACAACTCGCCGCAGTCCTGGGCTCCCGCCTTGTGGCTGCCCCGCTCATGCGCCGGTGGGGGTTGACCCGCACCGCGCAGGTCTTCTTCCTGCTGACATCCGCCTTCATGCTGCTGTCTTTCGCCGTCACCCCGTCGGCACCGCTGTGGATCCCCATCGCCTACATCGCCGGGTACAACGCCCTCACCGTCGCAGCCTCCATCACGGTCACCAACGCCGTGATGAACGCCGACCCCGCGGTCGGCTCCGGTGTGCTGTCGGCCTACCGGATGTCAGCGGGTGCGGTCGGGGGCTCCCTGGCGGTCGTCGTGATGAACAGCGTCGTGTTCGCGCTCAGTCGCTGGTTCATGCAGACCGAGTTCGAGCAGAACGGGCTCGACAGCCAGCAGGCGCAGCAGCAGATGGCGGCGGTCCAGGAGCAGAGCACCTCACCCGCGCTCATCCAGCAGTACAGCGTGCCTCTTCCGGACGGTACGGATGTCAGCAGTGTCATCGCCGACACCATTGCCACGGGGATCCACGTCAACGGGGTGCTCGGGTCGGTGCTGGCGTTGGTGTGCGTCCTGCTGGTGACGCGGGCGGCACGCTCCGAAGGACGGCGACCTGCGGACCGGTCAACTGTCTGACTGGCCGTCGGCCCCGATGTCGGGCGCGCCGGTGGTGTGGGAGTGGGTGTCGAGCCGGTACCGCGCCGCCGCACGCGAGAGAACGATCGCCAGGGCGCCACAGCCGTCAGTTGCGCAGCGCGTAACCCACCGACAGGCTCGTCGCCAACGCGAGCCACACCACGTAGGGGATGAGGATGAGGCCGGCCCACCAGTGTGTGCGCCATGCGATCACGACCAGGGGCACGGTCAGCAGGCAAGCCAGGCCGAGCGCGAGGGCCGCGGGCCACAGCAGGTGGGGGACGTAGAACAAGTAGGCCCACGCCAGCGCTGACACGACGCTGGCGGTCAGCAGCCCGAGCCACCAGCCGATGACGGTGGGCGTGGCCGTGGCGGCCAGCACCACCCCCACGATCATGAGCACCAGGAAGTTGTAGGGCCAGATGAGACCGAAGACGACATCGGGCGGCTGCCAGGCAGGTCGGTCGAGTGCTCGGTACCAGGAGTCACCGGTGGACACCCATAGCCCCGAGCCCGCCGCGTACACGATGACGACAACGACCGAGAGCACTCCGGCAACAACGCGCATGCCCCCAGTGTGGGGCCTGGAACCACAGAAGACTCCCGTAGCGTGTGCACATGACTGACCCCCACGACGCACCCGGGACGGCGGACTCGCGGCCGACGTCCTCCCAACGACTGCAGGCCATCGCCGCGCTGGTGGCCATGGCCGGCCTGGTCCTGGTCGTCGTTGTCGCACTGATCCGCAATCCCAGCATGCTCGTGTTGGGCGTCATCGGTCTGGGACTCGCCGGATGGGGGGGCTGGTGGGCGGTGACGGAACGTATGCCGCGGCGGGGTGTGGGGATCGTGGCGGCCGTCGTGGGGCTGGTCCTCATCGTCGTGGGGATCGTCCGTGCGGCGGCGCAGGAGGACACCGCTCTCCTGCTCGCTGCGGTCATCATCGTCCTGTTCGGGGTGGCTGCCGCGCAGGCGAGACTGGCCCTCGTGCAGGGTCTGCATGCCGGCGACCCCGTCGAGGCCGCCCCACGACCCGGTCATCCCGTGCTCATCGCCAACCCGAAGTCCGGCGGCGGGAAGGTCGAGAAGTTCGACCTGATCGACAGGGCGCGCGCCCAGGGCGTCGAGGTGGTCCTGCTCGAACCGGGGGACGACCTCGAACAGTTGGCCCGCGATGCCATCGCCCGGGGAGCCGACTGCCTCGGGATGGCGGGAGGTGATGGCTCGCAGGCCCTGGTGGCGTCGGTCGCCACCGAGACGGATGTGCCGTTCGTGTGCATCTCCGCCGGAACCCGCAACCATTTCGCGATGGATCTCGGTCTGGATCGTGAGGATCCCGCCGCCGGTCTGGTCGCCTTCACCGAGGGCATCGAGCGCCGCATCGACTACGCCACCATCGAGTACCCGCAGACCGCCGGCGACCCGGACTCCGGGACCGGTGTCCAGGAGCGGTTGTTCGTCAACAACGCGTCACTCGGCGTCTACGCCACGATCGTCCAGGAGGAGGGGTACCGCGACGCAAAGCGCCAGACGTCCCTCGATCTGCTGCCGACGCTGCTGGGCAACCAGGACGAGCCCTTCGATCTGCAGTTCACGACACCCGACGGCACGGCGGTCGACGGCGCCTTCGTGATCCTGGTGAGCAACAACCCCTACGTCCTGGGTCCGAAGTTGGACATCTCGCAGCGGCGCAGCCTGACCACGGGCGAGTTGGGGGTCTTCGCG
>CAIWTL010000386.1 GCA_903915555.1 uncultured Micrococcales bacterium
AGCGCGCCGATCGCACCCCACAGAGCCACCTGGGGGGGTTGTTTGCGCCGCCCGACGAACGCGAGGACGGTGACGATCAGGGCGATGGTCAACTTCACGCCGATCTTGGCCATGTCGAGGTTCTCCACGACTGCGCCGGACTCCGCCAGACCGACCATGAGGACACCGGTGACCAACTGGGTGATCGCCCCGTGGAGCATGGCGGGGTTGACCCCCTTGTCGGGGGACTTCATCTGGACGAGGAAGCCGCCGAGCAGGCTCGCGAGCCCCACGAAATGGAGAACGAGGAGGACGTTGTAGACGAACTGCACAGTGACTCCCGGGGCGGTTGGGTCTCCCAGCATGCCGGTAGGTCACTCCCGACTATACCCCCCTGGGTATCTGATACGCTGAGGCATCCCGAGGTTGAGGAGGGTCGACGGCATGTGCCGACAGGTTTCGTGCAAGGCGTGTGGCAAGGCCACCTGGGCGGGCTGCGGTCAGCACAAGAACCAGGTGTTGCGCGGCGTCCCGGGCAATCAGCGCTGCCGGTGCACCGCAGCCGAGAAGGAAGCAGCCCGCAAGAACACCTTCTTCGGGCGACTCTTCGGCTGACGGGTCCCGGTCACCCGACGTCGGGGTCCGGGGTGGCCATCCAGGCGACCGAGGTGTGCACACGTGAGGTAGGCGATGCGCTTGCCCGACGTTCTTCCGCAATCTACGAAGGACCCACGACCTCGACGGTTTCCTCCCGCGCCGCCAACACCTCCAGCGCACGCCGGTGCTGGTGGAGGACGAAGTCGACCACCGCCGCCCCGTGATCCGTGACGGTCTGGATGTGGTCGGTGTCGATCGCGACGTCCGCGAGTCGCTGCAGGCGCAGGACGTCACCGTCGGGGCGCGCGTTCGGGAGCAGCGCCGCCCAGAAGAACCCCCGTTCCTCGGCGATCCTGATGGCGCGTGCCGCCGCAGGATCAGCGAGGGGGATGTCGAGGTAGAGAACGGCGAGCTTCGCGAGGTCGAGACCGCGGACCTCCTGAGTGGTGCGGGCCAGGGCGTCCGGGGCCATGTGGTCCAGCGACACGCGGGCCCGGCCGGCGGCGGTGTTGGTGCTCACCTGCAGACGGGACGTCCCACTCGGACGCGCGTCGCTGTCCGTCACCTCACGCTGCAGGCCCATCCACCCCACGATCTCCCGGTACATCCCGATGAGATGCTCCGGCAGGTACGACAGGCGATCTCCCTGGGGTGCGAGCGGGATGTACATCGAGACGAGGCTGCGCCGTCCTTCGTCGGCGACCTCGAACCCCGCCATGGCGACGTCCTGGGGCGAGGCCCCCAGGAGAAGTCCCACCTCGGTTCCGCCGGCAGCACCGACCGTGCGCTGGGAGGCCGCGTGGTTGGCGACACACTCCGCCCACGCGCCCGGCAGCCCGGAGTCCCGGGCGTCGTCGAGCAGATCCTTCGCCAGACGGTCGGCCAAGCCGTGGCGGCGGAACCGCGGGTCCACCATGAGTTTCGAGAACTCGGGCACGAGGCCGTTGGGGTCCGCCGCCAACGCCTGATGGCCGACGACCTCTCCCTCGGGGGCGGCTGCCACCCACGCCCGCAGGGTTCCGTCACCGAGGGAACGGGCGAGAGCGTCGGGATCGTAGAAGAGCGGATCGACG
>CAIWTL010000387.1 GCA_903915555.1 uncultured Micrococcales bacterium
CCCAGCGGACCAACCGGATCCCCCTCACCAGCGCTCAGGTGGCAGCCCTCAGCGAGGCAGGCCCGAGCGGGCAGACCGCCCCCGAGGTCCTGTATGACGCCCTCAACCAGACGCCGTCGCCATACCCCAGCACCTACCAGTCGGGAGGCGCCTGGACGGAGTACGACGAGTCGGATGCCACGTTCTGGACCGGCGACACCTCGTCGTGGGTGGAACTGCTGATCACCCAGTCGGACAACGACTACGTCTGGACCTACAAGACGGAGTTGAACCTCGGCGCACCTCTCGGCAGCACCAGCGGGTACGACGAGAAGAGCAACGACAACGTCGTCACCGACGTCCCGAACACCCCCATCTTCGCCTTCCTCCTGGGACGGACGTGGTGGCCGGGCGCTTCTACGGCGACCTCGTACCAACCCCCACCGCCACCCTGCTGCAGCGACTGAACCACAACAGCCCGTACCGGGGGGGCGTAGCCTGTGCGGATGACTCGACGACTCGGACCACTCACCCCTGCCCTGATCCCGGCGCTGCTCCTCCCTCTGTTGTCCGCGCCTCCGGCGGGCGCTGCCGAGCCGGCGCCGCAGGCAACGGCGAAGAGCAGCCTCGTCGCCGCTTTCACACTCGTCGCACCCCCGTCGGTGGCTGCATCCCAGCTCGTGACGCGTGCCGTCACCACCGGCGGCCCGTGTCCCACCCTCGACGTCATCTACTCGAACAAGTCGAAGAAGTCGCTGCCCATGTCTGTGCGCTCGCGCCCCGGCAACACCGGCTCCTACTTCACCGACGTGAAGGTCTGCAGCCGCGCAGTGCCGTCGACCACGAAATCGGCCTCCGTCAGCGGACGCCGGGTCCCTGCGACGCTGTCCAGCAACATCCGCCGCATGGCACTGTTCGCCGACACCGGCTGCCGGATCTCGGAGTACAAGGGCAACTACGAGGTCCAACGCTGCGACCAGCCCAACGACCCCACTCGCGGGTGGCCCCTCAACTCGATCGCCAAGGCCATCGCCGCCGACAAGCCCGACGTCATCCTGAATCCCGGCGACTACTTCTACCGGGAAGCGGACTGTCCCGTGGGCCTGTTCACCTGGGCGCAGGCCGCCTGTGGCACTAGCCCCGATGTCCCCGTCAGTGGATATCCGTTCAAGGACAGCGCTGCCGGCTGGCGGGCGGACGTGTTCACCCCGATGGCCCCCCTCTTCCCCGTCGCTCCCATCGCGATGCTGCGAGGTAATCACGAAGCCTGCGATCGTGGGGGCAACGGCTTCTTCTACTTCCTCGATCCCCGCCCTACGACGTCGAACACCTGTGCCCCGGTGATCGTCAACGGCCAGCGGCAGGCGCCCGGCCCGGCCACGACGGCCACCTGGTCGGCCACCCTCGATCTCATCCAGGGCCGGAGCCTCAAGATCGCCATGGTGGATTCCGCCTACGGCAACGATCTGGCGGTGACCCCCTGGGCAAAGACCCAGCAGGCCAGCTATGCCAGCGCTGCCGCCCAGACCAAGCCGACCGCCGGCCAGGAGTCGTGGCTGCTGACACATCGCCCCGTAATCGGGCACAACAGTCGATGGACCTCCGCCGACCAGACCGCCGCTGCGCAGGGACTGCTCGACAACTACAACCTCGTGCTGTCCAGCCATATCCACTTCACACAGGCGATCAAGATCCCCACACTCCCACCGAGCCTGATCATGGGCAACGGCGGCACGAGTCTGGACCGCAACCCCGGGACGATGACGACTCCCCTGCAATCCCAGGGAACCATGTATCAGATGGCGACCACCGACTGGACCGTGGCGCGCTGGGGTTACGCCATCGCGACGGCGGGTTCACAGTCCAGGCAGTGGACCATCACTCACAAGGACCAGAACGGCTCGCCGTTCGCCAAGTGCGCCCTGAAGAGCAGGACGATGACCTGCTCCTGACGGAGCCGGCTCGGATGGGCGGAGACGATCGTCTGACGTCCGCCCCGCAGCCCACTCGCTCCGCAAGATCACTTTCGGAGTAGTGGCCAGTGACGTGCGCCTCCTGGCTCCCAGCGACCCCAACTACCCGACCCGGGGCATGGGGCAGCGTGATCGTGGTCGGGTTCCCGGACTTCTCCGCAGCGCCCCTGCGGCTGGGTTTCCGCGACACGTCCGTCGGTACGACCGCGCAGAGCAGGACGATCACCGTGAGCAACCCGGGCTCGGCTGCCCTGTCCACCGCCACGGCGATCACCGGCGACCATCGGGGAGACCTCGCGATCACGGCGAATTCATGCGCAGAGCTCGTGTTCCCGAAGCTCACGGCGAACTGGCGCGCCGGAGCAGGGGCCGACAGTTATCGCGTCACCGTGCGCGGCAAGCGCCCGAAGGTGCGGCGTACCGCCACCACGGCCAAGCTCCGACGCACCGTGAAGCCACTCGCGTCGGGCAAGCGCTACACGGTCTGCGTGCGTTCCGTGAGTGGCGCGCAGACCTCCAGCAAGGTCTGTGTCCGCACCCGCACCAGGCGGTGACAGAGCCCCCGGACATCTGGGGCCGACTGCTTCCCGACCCGAGTGGAGCGTGCCCGGGGGGCAACTCTGCCACGCTGTCGGGATGGAACTGATCCAGGACGTCGATGTGGTCGTGGTGGGTGCCGGTGTGCTCGGCCTGGCGGTCACGGACGCCCTGTTGCGCTCCGGCGTCTCCGTCGTCTGCCTCGAGTCGGGTGTTCCTGGTGGGCGGCAGTCGGCCGGCGAGACCCGGATCTTCCGGCACGCCTACCGTCGCCGCGATGTGACCGAGTTCGCCCAGGAGGCGACGATGGCGTGGGACGCCTGGTCGCAGCGCCATGGCACCGCGTTGATCACCCCCACCGGCTCACTCCTGATCACCGATGACACGGTCGCAGAGACCGCCGGGTTGGCGTCGGCGGGGGTCCCCTTCGACACCCTCGCACCGGAGCAGCAGTCCCAGCATGTGCCCTGGCGTTCTGTCGACCCCGACGCGACCGCTCTTTTCGAGCCCACTGCCGGAACGATCCTGGCGCGCGAGACGGTCCAGGCGCTGACGGGGTGGGTCGGTGACGCCCTGCGGCAGGCGATGGTCCTCGACGTGCGCCCTGTCGCCCACGGCGGTGTCGTGGTGAGGACCACCGATCAGGTGTTTCGCGCCGGGTCCGCCGTCGTGTGTGCGGGCGCGGAACTCCCCCGGTTCGCCACCGAGCTCGATCTCGACGTCTCCTTCACGAGCCACCCCCACACCCGGGGGGTCTTCCGGGTGCGCGACGAGGGACTCGACGCGATGGCCTACCCGTCGTTCCGCGACAAGACCGCGCGACCGGCGGGCGCCGTGTACTCCTACTCGCTGCCGCTGTCCGCCCACGAGGTGGCCGTCGGCATCGAACCTGCTGACAACTCCGCCACGTTCGACCCGATCAGCACGATGCAGGACACCGTCGACTGGGTGCGCACGGCGCTGCCCGGCCTGGATCCGGATCCCGTGCGGTTGCAGTCGTGCGACTCGACGGCCCTCCGCGGTGGCGACGGCAACCCCTGGGAGTCGGAGGGGATGGGGATCTGGCGACGAGACGACGTCCTGCTGTTCGCCGGTGGTCACTACTTCAAGTTCGCCCCCCTACTGGGCCAGGTCCTGGCCCAGGTCGCGCTGGGCGCTCCCATCCCGTCGCTGCTCGACCCGGAGACCGTCACAGCCTGATCCACAGGCGCTGCAGCGCCGACTGGAGTTGCCGGGTGGGCCCTCTGCGACGGGGAGCCACCCCTCACGGGACGATGAACGACACCAGAGTCGAGTACGTGGACTCGACGATCTTGCCCTTCCGGACCCGAATCCCCTGCACCTTGACCAGGTAGGACGATCCCGGCTCGACAGCCCGGGTCACCACCGACCCGCTACTCGACTCCCACCTGCCGAACCCTGAACCGTCAGGCTGGCTCCACCTGGTGCGGTACTGCCACCCCTGCCACTTCCGCCACGACAGCCGGGCATAGCCCCCGGTGACCCTCACCCGGATCTCAGGGAGGCGCCGCTTGCCGACGATCGCCCCGTCCGCGAGGTGGATCGCATCGGCGGTTCGCGCCCCCTCCGTCGACACCGCCGCATTCGCGGCCCTGGATCCGCAGACCGAGGCCGAGCCGGCGACGACCAAAGCCGTCACGGCCGAAACGAGAACACGCTTGCTCG
This sequence comes from uncultured Micrococcales bacterium, assembly GCA_903915555.1. Classification (GTDB taxonomy): domain Bacteria; phylum Actinomycetota; class Actinomycetes; order S36-B12; genus CAIWTL01. The sequence goes on from CAIWTL010000387.1 coordinate 4,176, forward strand.
GCCGGTTCCCCCGAGCGCCGGAATATGTGGTCACGACCGCCATTGGACACCGCGACGATCGACGCTGTCCACCGAGCCACATCCCCGATCTCCCGTCGACAGTCGGATCGACCGCGGCGGCGGGGACGTGGGGGCAGCCTGACATCATGGCGTTTCGGCCTCCACATCAGCGAGCTCGGGGCACGCGCTTCCAATAAAGGACTCGACGATGCAGCACATCACGATCGGATCGACAGTCGCGGCAGTGGGCGTCAGCCTGGCACTGCTGGTGAGTGGATGTTCGGCCGACCAGGCCGGACCCACTCCCACCTCCACCACCACGACCGTCGACCCATCGAACGCGGCCGTCGAGTTGACCCCGGAGATCAAGAGCCGACTGCAGGAGGTTCTCGACGGCATCATCGAGGAATTCGATGTCCCCGGGATCCAGGTGGGCGTCTGGAGCGGCGACCAGACGTGGATCGGCACCGCCGGAGTCGCGAAAGCCGGCACCTCACAGACGATCAGCACGGCTGACCACACCCGGATCGGGAGCATCACGAAGACGATGACCGCCACAGTGATCCTGCAACTGATCGAACAGGGGAAGGTCTCCTTCGACGACATCCTTGACACCTACGTCCCGGGGATGCCCAACGGCAGCACGGCGACGATCCGGAACCTGCTGGAGATGCAGAGCGGTATCCCCCCCTACACCGCCGAACCCACGGTCGTCGACAAGTACTCCGCCGACCCCACCCAGACGTTCACGCCCCAGGAACTGGTCAACGCGGTCAAGAGCGCCGACCCCGTGTTCGCACCCGGTGAGCAGTTCCAGTACTCGAACACCAACTACGTGCTGCTGGGCATGATCATCGAGAAAGTGACCGGCAAGTCCATCACCGACACCTTCCGCGAGCGGCTCTACCGCCCCCTGAAGATGGCCGCCACCAAGATCCCCGGCACATCCACCGCGATCCCCCAGCCCTACCTGTCCGGCATCAGCGAGCAGGCCGACCCCATCGGCAAAGTCAAGGACGCCACGAACTGGAACCCCTCATTCGCGTTCACCGCCGGTGAGGCCATCAGCACGATCGAGGACCTGCACACCTGGGGCGTGGCCCTGGCCACAGGCAAGGGGATTCTCAGCCCCGACACCCAGCAGTTGCGACTCGCATCGGTGAACACGACCGTGCCCCCGAACACGCCGGAGCGCTCCTACGGCATGGGCATCGTCAACACCGCCGGTTGGCTCGGCCACACCGGTGAGATTCCCGGTTACAACACCGTTCTCAATCACGACCCTGCGACGGGTACGACGGTCGTGGTCATGGTCAACAGCGATATCCCCAACGGCCCGGAGGAGCAGCCCGTGGCGCCCGGGGTCAGCGCCTTCCAGGCGATCGCTCAGGTGCTGAGCCCGGGAGCTCCCGCCGCACCTCAGTCGTCGTCGGCCGCCTCTTCCTCGGCCTCCTCGGAGTAGGGGTGATGCTTGATGTCCTCTTCGTGACGCTCGGCGTCCTGGGACTCGTCGCGGCGTTCTCTCGACATGTGGACCTGCTCTCTTCCTTAGGTGTGTGCAGCCTATGCCCCGGCTGCCGACTCACCCGCCCGGACGCAGCACGTCCGGTGCAGCCAGACTTCGCGGGAAGGCATGGATAGTCTCGGGAGGACGGTGCGCAGAAGGCCCACCGATCGGAACGGAGCCGTCGCATGTCCCACCTCACCGGTGACACCCCCATCCGTGTGCTCGTCCTGGGCGCCGGCTTCGGTGGGCTGGAACTGTCGACGCGGGTGGCCGAGGAGTGCGGTGACCGCGTCGAGATCACTCTGGTCGACCAGTCCCCCGGGTTCGTCTTCGGCTTCTCCAAACTCGACGTCATGTTCGGCAAGGACAGTCCCGAACACGTCCTGCATCGCTACAGCGACGCTGTGATGCCGGGCGTGACCTTCGTCAACGCCACCGTCACATCGATCGATCCCGTCGCCCGCACGGTCGAGACCAGTGAAGGGACCCTGGAGGCGGACATACTCGTCGTCGCATTGGGGTGCGGTGTCGACCCCGCCGCCACTCCCGGGCTCGTCGAGGGCGGGCACGAGTTCTACAGCAATGCGGGGGCCTTCGCGTTGCGCGAGACGTTGGAGGCCTTTCCCGGCGGACGCGTCGTCGTGGGCGTCACCTCGACACCCTTCAAGTGCCCGCCCGCCCCCAGCGAGACAGTCATGCTCGTGCACGAGATGCTGACCGAGCGCGGACTCCGGGAGGGCTCCGAGATCGCCCTGGTCATGCCCTTCAGTCGACCGGTTCCCCCCTCTCCGGAGGCCAGCGCCACGATCCTCGGGCGTCTGGCCGAACTCGGGATCGAGTGGCACCCCGACCACATCGTCACGGGGCTGGACCCCGAACGTCGCATGGTCCTGATGTCGGATGGCGAGGAGATGCCGTACGACCTGTTCCTGGGCATTCCCAAGCACGTCGCCCCCGAGGTGGTCGTCGAGTCGGGCATGACCCAGGACGGGTGGATCCCCGTCGATCCCCACACCATGGCCACGACGTACCCGAACGTCTACGCCGTGGGAGACGTCACCAGCGCGGGCACACCGAAGGCCGGCGTCTTCGCCGAAGGTCAGGCACGGGTCGCTGCCGACCACATCATCGCCGCGGTCAAGGGGTCCACCAGCGATGCGCAGTACGACGGGGCCGGCATCTGCTACCTGGAGTTCGGCGACGGCACGATCGCACAGGTGGACATCGTCTTTCCTCCGGGACAGTCCCCGAGCGGCACGCTGACCGGCCCCGATGTCGCGTTGGCCACCGACAAGACCGCCTTCGGTGCCGATCGGGTGCAGCGCTGGTTCGGTCGCTCCTGGCAGCCGTGCGAAATCTGAGGATGTCGATCCCGGCGGCAACTCGCCCGCTCACGGGGCCAGCGGACTCCCGGGGAGGTTCCGTGCCACGGTGAACACGACGAAGATGACCAGGACCGCCGAGCTGATCGCCAGGGGAACCCACTGACGACCGCGGGACCTGACAGCACCACCCGCTGAGTTCGACAGGGGTGGGTGTCGGTCCGAAGCTGTGTCCGCTCGGGCCCGTGGGACCAGCGTCCAGATCGCCCACGCCACCAGCACCGCCAGCACCGGGACCGTCAGGACGTTGTGTCCCAAGGCACCGGCCATGTCTCCGTGCAGCAGGTCGTACAGCGCGCGCAGGGTTCCGCATCCTGGGCAGTAGAGACCGGTGACCGCGTGCAACGGGCACACTCCGAGGTTTCCCGTGACGTGCGGATCCCGCCACAGCACGGCGGCGCACGCACCCGCCACCCCGGCCACGACGGCCACCGCTTGGACACGGCCACTGCGCGACCGCCTCGGCCGCGCAGTGGTCCGGGCCGGTGGGGCAGTCGTTTCCGTCATGAGTTCAGGTGCTCGTGGTGCTGGTGTCGGACATGAAGAGCAGCGGCAGGAAACCCAACAGGGGCAGGACGAAAACCAGCAGGATGACGAGCACAGTGAAAGCGACACCCACGACTGCCGACCAGATCGCCCACGTCCGCGCCGACTGTGATGAGGCCTCCGCTCCCGCGTAGTCCCCGAGGTTCCACTTGCTGTCGACCTGTGTCGAGTACACCAGGCTCACGATCCCGAGCGGCAGACAACACAGAATCGTCGTGAGGATCGCCCACACCAGGTAGTTGTCCGGTTTGACGTAGCCGGCGGCGGCCTGTGGGTAGCCGGCCGCGGGCGGATACGTTCCCGCCGGCGGATACCCGGGAGGATGTGCGGCCGACTGGGCGTACCCCGCATCGCCGGTCGGATACCCCTGCGGCGCCGTGGCGGGCGGCGAGACCTGCTCCGCAGGGTCGGAAGCGGGGGGAAG
>CAIWTL010000388.1 GCA_903915555.1 uncultured Micrococcales bacterium
ATCCGTCAGCATGCCGCGGGTCATGGGATCGTCCTCCACAACGACCAACCGCCGCCGTTCCAATGACCCCACCTCCTGTCTCCACGGACCCGCGTACAGAGAGCCGAGTTCCACAATTCCGCCCACTCCGGGCACGCGCCACCCGAACGGCGCAACATTCCGGGCACAGACCTTCCGAACATGGAAGGTCGATTGGCCAAAACGGCTCCGCGCTCACTACCTTACGTAGGTGGGTGATCACATCGGGTAAATGTCCGGTTTGTGGCTTTGACGTCACGCGGAGTCGGACACCGTGCGTTCACCACCGACGAAGTGGGTTACGCATGAGCAGCGCACGCAGGATGCCAGGACCCGTCAACGGACGGGCAATAATGCATGCCGTCATCGCGGTCCTCGTCGCCGTCGCAGGACTGGCTTTCATCCCCCAGGCGCAGGCCACGACATCCTTCGTCTCGACGTGGCAGACCGGCAACACCTCCACGGGGTCGTCCGCGAACAACCAGATCCGGCTGCCGCTGCAGGCGAGCGGCACCTACGACTTCACGGTCGATTGGGGTGACGGCTCGTCCGAGCGGATCACGTCCCACGATCAGGCCATCCACACCTACACCTCGGCGGGGACGAAGACCGTCACCATCACCGGATCGATTCGTGGCTGGCGATTCGGCGGATCAGGTGACCGGCTGAAGATCACCGACATCTCGTCGTGGGGCCCACTGCAACTGGGCAACGACGGTGGCTACTTCAACGGAGCGGCGAATCTCGACATCAGCGCCACGGACGAGCCCGACCTCAGTCTCACCACCAACCTGTCCAACATGTTCTTCGGGGCTGCGGACCTGACCGGGAATCAACTGGCCGACTGGGACATCACGGGCGTGACGACGCTCGCGGGGGCCTTCCGCGGGGCGTCCTCGTTCAACGGAGATATCGGCAACTGGGACACGAGTTCGGTCACAGCCATGAACTCCGCCTTCCGCGATGCCACCGTGTTCAACAGAGACCTGTCGAACTGGGACACCGCGGACGTCACCAGCATGAGTTCGATGTTCCGGAACGCGGCCGCTTTCGACAGGTCGCTGGCAGCCTGGCAGGTCGGATCCCTGACTGACGCCTCCAGCATGTTCGCCGGAGCGGGTGTCTCCCGCACCAACTACGACGCGCTGCTGCAGTCCTGGGCGGCCCAGACCGTCAAGCCTGCCGTCACGTTCGACGCCGGCTCGAGCAAGTACACGGGCGGTGCCCCGGCTGCTGCCAAGGCAGCCTTGGTCGGCGAGGACCAGTGGGTCATCACCGACGGCGGCGAGACAAACGCCCCGGGGGTGCCTCCGAATGTGGCCGGCACGCGAGCCCCGGAAGCGGCGACGATCACGTGGGGTGCGTCCACCCCGAACAACGCCGCTGTCATCGACTACACAGTCACGGCTGACACGGATGCGAACGGGGTACCCGACCCGGCCCCCTGCACCAAGGCCGCAGGTGGCCCACTCAGTTGCACCTTCACCGGTCTGACGAACGGGGTCACCTACTCCTTCACGGTGACCGCGCGCAATGAGGTGGGGTCGTCCGTTGCGTCCACCCCCATCACCGTCATCCCGCAGATCGACCCCCCCAGCACCCCCGCCAAACCCCAAGCTGTGGCCCTCGACGAAGAGGCGTACGTCATCTGGGACGCGCCCGGAGGCGGCGGCACCCCGCAGAGCTACACGGTCACCGCCACCCCCGGCAACAACACCTGCCGGACGCAGGTCGGCGTGGACGCGGACCCGCTGCGCTGCACGGTCACCGGACTCACGAACGGCACCGACTACACCTTCAAGGTCCGCGCCGAGAACGTCGGTGGCAACTCCGCCCAGTCGGTGGCCTCCGAGCCGGTCACCCCAGGTCCCGTGTTCGCGACGACCTGGGACACCAGGGAGACCCGGCCGGGTGGCTCCGGCGCCAACCGCATCAAGTTGCCGCTGCAACTGGATGGAACCTACGACTTCGTCGTCGCGTGGGGTGACGGAGATGTCAGTCAGATCATCAGCGAGGACGTGACGGCCGAGGGTTTCGGGATCGAACACACCTACGACACCCCCGGTGTCTACGACGTCACCATCACCGGCACCATCCAGGGGTGGAGCCTCAACGAGGGTCCCGCCGGGAACGGTGAGCGCGACAAGCTCATCGACGTGAGCAGTTGGGGGCCCCTGCGGCTCCAGACGGATTCGGTGGACAGCCACTACTTCGCCGATGCGGTCAACATGCAGGTCTCGGCGACCGATGCCCTGAATCTCAACGGAACGACGAGCCTGGCGCATGCTTTCGAGGGTGCCAGCCTCATGAACGGCGGCTTCGGGAACTGGAACACGTCGGCGGTCACCGACATGACGGCCATGTTCAAGGACGCCAGCGCCTTCAACGGCGCCATCGGCACCTGGAACACCGGCAACGTGACGCGCATGGACCAGATGTTCCAGGGCGCCACGACGTTCGACCAGAACCTGTCGGGATGGAACCTCTCCCGCGCCACCACCACGGCCGCCATGTTCAAGGACGCCACCGCGTTCGATTCACCGGTGGCCTGGACCGCCATGCCGCTGGTGGCCACGACCGAGCAGATGTTCGCCGGAGCCACCGCTTTCGACCAGCCCCTCAGTTGGCCCGCGTCACTGCCTCGCCTCACGACGACAGCGCAGATGTTCCAAGGGGCGACCTCGTTCAACTCGGGTGTCGCTGGTCTGGACATGGACGCGGTGACCGACGCGTCCCAGATGTTCGCCGGTGCAACCTCGTTCGACCAGCCCGTGGGTGGATGGGACACCACGGCGCTCACCGACGCCTCGGACATGTTCGAGGGAGCCGCCGCCTTCAATCAGGACCTGCGCAACTGGGATTTCGAGAGCATCACGCGGTTCGGGGACTTCCTGAAGGGCTCCGGTCTCGGCGTACTGAACTACAACCGCCTTCTCAGCGCCCTCGCCTCGCAGAACGTGCAACCCGACACCGGGCAGGGCACCACGCAGGCGGACCGAACCATCGACTCGACTCCTGCCCGGTACTCGGTGGGAATCCCCGCGGCGAACCGCGCGGAGATCGTCGGGCGGGGCTTCACCGTTCTCGACGGCGGCTTCACGACTCAGAACGTGCCCGACGCGCCGACAGCGGTGGACGTCGACGACTCGTCGGGCGATCTCGGTGTCTACGTGGTGTCGTGGGCGCCGCCCAACGCCAACAACAGTCCCATCACCTCCTACGCCGCCACGGCGCAGTTGCGGACCGCCCCCTACACCGAGGTGGTCGTCGAGACCACTGATGTCGGCGCGGCTCGCCCCAGCGTTACCTTCGAGGGACTGGATGACGGTGGCTCGAGCACGTACCGCTTCTTCGTGACGGCGACGAACGCGATCGGCACGTCGGAACCGTCGGACTCCGATCCGCCGGAGACTCCGGCGGCTCCCTCCGTCGTCGCCGGTGACGGTCAGGTCACCGTCAGCGTCACACTCCCCGACACCGGGGCGAGGCCGGCCACTTACCTCGTGGAAGCCGTCGGTGACCCCACGAAGAACTGCACCATCACCGTTCCTGATCTCTCGTGCGATGTCACCGGTCTCACGAACGGCACCGAGTACACCTTCAAGGCCAGGGCATCCAACTGGGTGGGCGACTCGCCGTCTTTCTCTCCTGCTTCACAGGCCACCGCTCCGGGCGTTCCCTTCCGATCCACCTGGCGCACGAACAACACCTCGACAGGGTCGTCCACCGGGGATCAGGTGCGGCTTCCGCTCACCAGTGTGGGGACCTACGACTTCTATGTGTCGTGGGGCGACGGCACCACCGATCGTGTCACCAGCCACGATGACCCGGATGCCACCCACACCTACACCCGGGCCGGTACCCGTGACATCACCATCACCGGCACCATCGACGGGTGGCGGTTCAACAACACCGGCGACCGACTCAAGCTCCTTTCCGTCTCCCAGTGGGGTCCGCTGCGGCTCGGAAATCAGGGTGGCTACTTCTACGGTGCCGCCAATCTCTCCGGCACCGCCTCCGACGACCCGGATCTCTCGGGGACGAGTGACCTCTCCAACGCTTTCCTGGACGCGAGCTCCTTCAATGCCGATGTCACGGGGTGGTCGACAGTCGGCGTCGCCGACCTGACCAACGCGTTCAAGGGCACCACGGCATTCACCGGCGCCGGGTTGGGCACGTGGGATGTCAGCAACGTCACCGACATGTACGGCACGTTCCAGGGTTCGGGGATCAACACCGACATCTCGATGTGGGACGTCGGCGACGTCACCGACATGAACCAGACCTTCGCCGGTGCGACAGCGTTCAACCAGCCCATAGGTGTCTGGAACGTCGGTTCCGTGACGGATATGCGCGACATGTTCAAGGGCGCGTCGTCCTTCGACGGCGACATCGCCGCGTGGGACACCGGTTCGGTCACCGACATGTCCGGCATGTTCTGGAACTCGGGGTTCTCGGGTGACATCTCCGCCTGGGACATCACCTCCGTCACCGACTTCAGCAATCTGTTCCGCAACACTGTGGTACCCGGCGGCGAGGACGGCATCGGTTGGTACAACCGTCTACTCGTCGCCTGGGCGGCGCAGGACGTCCAGGACTCCTCGACCCGCGGGTCGATCCCCCTGACGGTCTGCGGACGGGCCGACGTGGTGGCCGGTACATGCGACGCCGGCGCACCCCAGTACTCACCCGGCGCTGCGACGAGAGCCCGACAGAGCCTGGTCGCCCGCGGGTGGCAGATCGTCGACGGAGGGCAGTCGCAGCTATCGGCGCCGAAGCGGGTCCGCAACGTGGCTGCAACGGGCGACGGCGACTCCGCCACCGTGATGTGGGAGGCTCCCAGCGACGACGGCGGCAGCCCGGTCACGAGCTACGCAGTCGTGCCCCTGCGCGTGGCCGACCTCACCCCGGTCACGGCCTGCACCGAGACCGCTCCCTTCACCGCCGAGTGCGTGCTGCCGGACGGCACCTGGCAGGACTACTACTTCGCCGTCACCGCAAGCAACGCGGTCGGGACCTCCCCGGCCGCCTACTTCCCGACCCTGCCCGTCCCCGAAGCCCCCGAGGTCGTCCCCGGCAATGGCTCCGTCCGCGCCGTGGTCCCCACCTCCGACGGCTCCTCCGGGTACGTCATCGAAGCCGTGGGGGATCCCGCACTGGGCTGCACGATCACCGCCCCGGAGAACTCCTGCCTCATCGACGGTCTCACCAACGGCTCGGACTACTCCTTCCAGCTGCGCGCGGTGATGGACGGGGTCTCGTCGGAGTGGTCGACGGCATCCGGTCCCGTGACCCCAGCCAGCGGATACTTCACGTCGAGTTGGGACACCACACAGACCTCGAGCGGGTCCTCCGGGGGACGGACTGTCCGTCTCCCATTGCCAGCCTCGGGAACCTATGACTTCGTGGTCGTGTGGGGCGACGGCACCTCGGATCGGGTGACGTCCCACGACGACGCTGATGCCACGCACCAGTACGCCACAGGCGGCGTCAAGCACATCGCCATCAGCGGCCAGATCGACGGATGGGCCTTCCGGAACAGCGGAGACCGGCTCAAGCTCAGCGAGGTCACCAACTGGGGTTCCCTGCGCCTGGGCAATGCGGGCGGCTACTTCCACGGAGCAGAGCGTTTCACGGTCAGCGCGGCCGACGATCTCAACCTCCTCGGGACGACCGACCTGTCGGACGCCTTCCGCGACGCACGTGCGTTCACCGGACCCGTCTCCGGTTGGGATGTCTCCAACGTCACGACGACCAGCGGGATGTTCCGCGGCGCAACCTCCTTCAACGAGGACATCGGCGCCTGGAACGTCGGCTCGGTCACCGACATGTACGGGATGTTCGCCTTCGCGGAGTCGTTCGACCAGGATCTGAGCAGCTGGGACACCGGCGACGTCACCGATATGAGCGAGATGTTCCGGGGATCCGGCTTCACCGGTGAGGTTGCGGCCTGGGACATCACGCAGGTCACGGCGTTCGACAACATGTTCCGTGACATCCCCGCGATGACCGGGGTCGGCTTCGTGAACTGGTACAACCGCCTGCTGCAGGGGTGGGCGGCCCAGAACGTGCAGGACGGCGTCACCTTCACGGCCTGTGGGTCCGTCCACCCTCCGACCCCCGAGGCCACGGACTGTCCGGGTGGACTGCAGTACTTCGGGGCCTTCGCCACCGACGCGCGGGACGCTCTGGTGAATCAACACGGCTGGACGATCGTCGACGGGGGGGTGTCCGCGACCAACGTCCCCGATCCGCCGACCGAGTTCCGGCTGGAGCGTGACGGCAGCACGCTCCAGGTCCAATGGACGGCGTCTGCCGACAACGGGAGCCCTGTCACCGAGTACGTGATCACCGCCGATCCCGGCGGAGCATCGTGCACCACGGATCAGACGAGCTGCGACATCACCGGGCTCAGTGCGGACGAGGCCTATCGGTACTCCGTCACCGGTAAGGCCACAAGTGCGCTCGGCACTTCCGACTCCTCCGCGCCCTACCCCATCCTGCGACCCGGCGCGCCAGGACGTCCGAGCGCCGTGCCCGGGGATGCCACCGTCGCCATCACCGTGCCACCGAGCACCACCGGTGGCGCGGCCTCGCGCTACGTCGTGACCGCCACACCCGGCGGGGCCACCTGCGAGATCACCGATCTCTCGGGCGCGCTCCAGTGCGACATCACCGGGCTCACCAATGGCACCCCTTACACGTTCACGGCCACCGCGGACAACGATGGCGGGACGTCCGATCCGTCAGCCGCCTCCAGTCCCGTCACTCCGCTCGGCGCCCCAATCGTCCCCGAATTCGGTGCGATCACGCCCACTGCTGACGGCTTCACCGTGCCGCTGTTGAACTACTCACCGAGCGACGGCATCACATGGGCCGCCGTCGTCACCTCCGGGTCGGCCTCGGTGAATCTGGCGGACGGTGTGGCGACCGTCAGCAGCGCGGCTCCCGAGGCGACCATCGGCATCGAGGTCACGACGAGTCGTGCTGACCTGGAGCCAGGCGGCGCGGCCACATCCGGAACCGCGCTCAAGGCTGCGTGGGTGCCGGCGTTCGGGTCGGTGACGCGTACTGATGACGGGTTCACGGTTCCGGTGGATCGTGCTGCGGG
>CAIWTL010000389.1 GCA_903915555.1 uncultured Micrococcales bacterium
CCCGACGGACGGCCCTATGGGTCGCGCTTCCCGCGGATCACCACCCGAGACCAGGTCCATGCGGAGGCGGCGCTCGCCGATGTCCTCGGCATCCGTTGCTTCGCCGCGGTGATCGGCGGGTCCATGGGCGGGATGCGCGCCCTGGAATGGCTCGTGATGTATCCGGAGAGGGTGCGCTCGGCGGTACTCCTGGCCACGTGTGCCACCGCGTCCGCCGACCAGATCGGGACCCAGACCGCCCAGATCCACGCCATCACGAGTGATCCCGGCTGGCGTGGCGGCGACTATCACGATGCCGGACCCGGACAAGGTCCTCATGTCGGTCTGGGTGTGGCCCGGCGATTCGCCCACCTGACGTACCGCACGGACGCGGAACTGCAGCTCCGATTCGGCTCCGACGCGCAACGGGGGGAGAACCCGCTCGGTCCGGCCGCCGCAGGGATCTCTCCTGACGGGGGCCGGTTCGCGGTGCAGTCCTATCTCGACCACCACGCCGACAAGCTCGTCGACAGATTCGATGCCGGCACCTATGTGGTGCTGAGCGATGCCATGAACACCCATGACGTCTACCGCAACCGCCCCGAGGACGTCCTGGCGTCGGTGACGGTGCCGGTCCGTGTGGCGGGCCTGGACTCCGACCGCCTCTACCCGTTGCGGCAACAGCGGGAACTGGCGGAGCGGATCGCCGGCTGCCCCGGTCTCGACGTCATCGAGACCCCCTTCGGTCACGACGGGTTCCTCATCGAGGTCGAGCCGGTGGGGCGCATCGTCGCAGATCTGCTCGACCGGGTCGCTGACGACCACGCCGTCTGCTGACCCCCTCCGGTGTGGCGGATCCGACACTCCCGGACCGGTCCCGAGGCTGGCCGCGGGATCACCCCTTAGGCTCACCGGGATCGCACGGGGGGGTGTGGCATGGCGCGTGTCTGGGGTCGGATGGTCGCAACTGCCGGTGGGGGTGCCGTTGTCCTGCTGGCGACGCTGGCCGGTGCGGCGGCGGCGGACACGGGAGTCACGGGACACGATGCGGCGGACACGTTCATCGTGAGCGGTTCGGCGTCCGGGAGCGCTACCAGGGCCGGCGGTGGCTGCAGCGGGTGCGCTCGCGTCATCTGGGTACCGGCGTGTCTGACGACATCGCCCAGCCTCGTGCTCGCCGGCCCGGGGGCGGACTGCATGACCGTCGGCGACGAGACCTGCACAGGTGACCGGCGGTTCCTGCGGGAGTGGACCAGCGGCAGTGGTGGGTGGGTGCCGGGTGATGCGCGCTGTCGGGCGGTGTCCGGGGGGGTGTCGCTGGCGGTCGTCGCGGCGATCGTCCGCGACGCCGTGGCCCACCGCGTCCCCGCTCCGTCCATCACGACACAACCGGAGCGCCGACCGCTCGTCGCGGTCCCCGTGCTCTTCCACTCCGGTCAACCGGACACGGGACTGACCTGGCGGGATGACGTGGCGGGTGTGTCGGTCACCACGCAGGTGGACGCCACGTGGCGCTGGTGGTTCGGCGACGGGTCGCAGCTGCAGACGGATCGGGCGGGCAGCAGGTGGCCCGACACCGATGTCGGCCACACCTATCACCGGCCGGGCCGGTACACGGTCGGCGTGGAGGTGCAGTGGTCCGGCACCTTCGAGATCAGTGGGCTGGCGCCCCAGGCGATCGATGGCGCCGTGACGCAGGGCGATTCCGTATCCGTGCGGGTCGGGACGGCTGGCGCCCGCTTCCGACCGGCTCTACCGTGACGCTGTGGACCTCACCCTGGCGCAGAACCCCGACGCGGACCATCTGCTGTCCGATGACCCCTTCGCGCTGCTCGTGGGCATGCTGCTGGACCAGCAGTTCCCCATGGAGCGGGCCTTCACGGGGCCTTACCTCCTCGCGCAGCGGCTCGGGACGCCCGACCGTCTCGACCCCGCGGTCGTCGCGGCGCTCGATCCCGACACATTGCTGGCCGCCGCGAAGGGACCGCCAGCGGTCCACCGGTATCCCGGATCCATGGCGGAGCGCATCCAGGCGCTGGCGCGTCACGTCGTCGACCACTATGGCGGTGATACCGCCGCGATCTGGCGCAGCGGTGACGGTGACGAGGTCCTTGCGCGGTTGACGTCGCTCCCGGGTTTCGGGGATCAGAAATCGCGCATCTTCCTGGCGCTCCTGCTCAAGACAGACCGACTGCCGGAGGAGTGCAGCGGCGCCCGGGACGCGTGCTCTCCCTACGGGGAGCCCGGAACCTTCATGTCGATCGCGGATGTGACCGGGCCGGAGAGCCTCGGCAAGGTGCGCGAGTGGAAGCAGGCGCACAAGCGGAAGTCATGACCGGGCCGGAACGGCGATTCCCACCGAGGATCGTCGTTCAGTCGGATGATCAGGCGAGCCTTGTCGTCGGCTGGGCCACGGATCGATAGTCTGACGTAGATCGTCCTACGTTGGGAGAACCCCATGTCCACTCCTCCGCCGCCGCCTCCCGGACCGCCCCAGGGCCCCCCGCCCCCGGTGGGTCCGCCGCCCTCCGGCATGCCCGGTCCCGGCGCGGGCGCCTATCCGGCGCAGCCGATGCAGAACGGCATGGGCACCGCCGCTCTCATCATGGGGATCCTGCAGTTCTTCTGCCTGGGGGTGATCGGTTCCATCCTCGCGATCGTCTTCGGCAAGATCGGCATGGACAAGGCCGATCAGGGTCTCGCCGACAACAGGGGGGTGGCGAAGGCCGGGTTCGTGCTCGGGATCATCGGCGTCGTCCTCTTCGCCCTCGGTCTCATCATCCTGCTCATCGCCGGCGCCACCGGCAATCTCAACTCGACGTACGAGTACCGGGTCAACTGACCGGCGGGGGAAGTCATCGGGTCAACTCTGCATGGCGGCGGGCCGATAGGGGTATGACCGACGGAGGGAATCCCCGTACCTGCACGCGTGTTATGGGCATCGGGGTGCCCGCCGGGGCGTCGGCGCAGTCATCTGTGGGGTTCATGCCTACAATGGGCAGCGGTGCTCCGGCGCCCAGCCCGTCCAAGTCCGCAGGACTTGACACGGGCCTTTCGTATTCCGCCAAGAGGAGGACCGTTGGCCACCACCGGCTCGACAGCCAAGAAGAAGGCCACCGCCAAGAGCGCCTCCAAGAAGGCGGTCAACGGCACGTCCGTCACCAAGACCGCACCCAAGAAGACATCGCCCGCCAAGAAGGCGGCCGCCAAGGCCGCGCCGTCCAAGAAGACCGCGGTCAAGGCCCCCGCCAAGGCGCCGGCGAAGAAGGCGGCGCCCACGAAGTCCGCCGCGAAGGCGGCCCCGGCCAAGAAGGCCCCGGTCAAGAAGGCGCCGGCCACGAAGGCCCCGGCGAAGAAGGCCCCGGCAAAGAAGGTCGCCGCGAAGACCGCCCCCAAGAAGACGTCCCCCGCGAAGAAGGCCACCTCCGCGTCTGCGGCGGCCACCAAGGCTCCCGCGAAGAAGGCTCCCGCGAAGAAGGCTCCCGCGAAGAAGGCGCCGGTGAAGCAGGCTGCGGTGAAGAAGTCCGCGGCGAAGAAGTCCGCCGCGACGTCGACGGTGGCTGCTGCCGCCGCTACCACTACTGACGACGTCGACATCGCCACGGCCGCGAAGATCGAAGCCGAGGCGGAAGCCGACCTCAAGCGGGACCTCGCGACGCTCGACAAGGACGGCGACAAGGCAGAGGCCGGGGACAAGGCGGAGACCGGGGACAAGGGTTTCGTCCTCTCGGACAATGACGACACCGACGAGCCCGTCCAGACCGTCACCGTGGCGGGTGCGACCGCCGACCCCGTCAAGGACTACCTGAAGCAGATCGGCAAGGTACCCCTGCTCAACGCCGAGCAGGAAGTGGTCCTGGCCAAGCGCATCGAGGCCGGGCTGTTCGCGGAGGAGAAGCTGGCCGATGAGGCCTTCCGCAAGAAGCTGTCCGCCGACCAGGAGTACGAGTTGGAGCAACTCGTGGTCATCGGTCGCCGCGCGAAGAACCATCTCCTCGAGGCGAACCTCCGCCTCGTGGTCTCTCTGGCAAAGCGGTACACCGGGCGCGGGATGCTCTTCCTCGACCTCATCCAGGAGGGCAACCTCGGGCTGATCCGCGCGGTCGAGAAGTTCGACTACAAGAAGGGCTACAAGTTCTCGACGTACGCCACCTGGTGGATCCG
>CAIWTL010000390.1 GCA_903915555.1 uncultured Micrococcales bacterium
CGGCGGTACGAGCACCTCCGGTCGGCGGCTCCGGGGACGCACCCTCTACAGTCTGCGGAGTGACCGACTCAGTGCAGCAGACCTCTCCGGACGACCCCGACGCGGCGGCCACCGCGGCCACGCAGTTCATCCATCAGGCCATCCCGATGCTGGGGAGACTCGGCCTGCAGGTGACCCGTATCGGTCAGGGATCGATGACGCTGAGGGTGCCGTTCGAAGGCAACCAGAACCACGTCGGAACGATGTACGCCGGCGCGTTGTTCTCGATCGCCGAGGTCCCGGGTGGTGCGCTCGCGGTCCAGCTGTTCGACCCGGCCACCTACTACCCGGTCATCCGCACCATGCGGGTGGACTACCGTCGACCGGCGCGGACCGACGTGACGGTCGACGCCACCATCCCGCCCGAAGAGGTCGACCGGATCCTGGCCACGGCCCGAGCCGAGGGCAAGGCAGACTTCGTGATGGACCTGCAGGTCCGTGACGCCGAGGGTGAGGTCGTCATGACCGCCGTCGGCGACTACCAACTGCGCCGCCGCTGAACGTCTCGGCGCACCGCCGGAGCGGGAGCGATCGCGCAAGGATGTGGGAGCCGGTGGTCAGTCGTCGGCGGCACTGCTCGACAGGCCGTCGGAGATCAGGCCCATGACCGTCGGATCGGCGAGCGTGGTGACGTCCCCCACCTCGCGGTTCTCGGCGATGTCACGCAGCAGACGGCGCATGATCTTGCCCGACCGGGTCTTGGGCAGTTCCGTCACGACCAGGATCTGGCGGGGTTTCGCGATCGGCCCGATCTCGTGCGCCACGTGATCCCGGAGTTCCGCGACGAGTTCCGCTCCGTCCTTCTGTGGCGTCCCCCGCAGGATCACGAACGCCACGATGCCCTGTCCGGTGGTCGCATCCGTGGCGCCCACGACCGCGGCCTCGGCCACCGCGGGGTGGCTCACCAGGGCGGACTCCACCTCGGTGGTCGAGATCCGGTGACCGGAGACGTTCATCACGTCGTCGACTCGGCCCAGCAACCAGATCGCTCCCTGGTCGTCGAGTTTGGCGCCGTCGCCCGCGAAATACTCCCCGGGCCAGCGTGACCAGTACGTCTGGACGTACCGCTCGTCATCGCCCCAGATGCCGCGCAGCATCGACGGCCATGGTTCGTCGAGCACGAGGTAGCCACCACCACCGGGGTCGACCGGCGCACCGTTGTCGTCGACGACCTCGGCGCCGATCCCCGGCAGCGGACGCATCGCAGACCCGGGTTTGCACGCGGTCACCCCGGGCAATGGTGCGATCATCATGGCGCCCGTCTCGGTCTGCCACCACGTGTCGACGATGGGGCACGTCTCACCGCCGATCACCCGTCGGTACCACATCCACGCCTCCGGATTGATGGGCTCGCCCACGGACCCCAGCAGTCGCAGGCTGGATAGATCGAAGTCGTCGGGGATGTGCTCCCCCCACTTCATGAAGGTGCGGATCGCGGTGGGAGCGGTGTAGAGAATCGTCACGCGGTGCTTCTGGACGATCTCCCACCAGCGTCCCTTGTGCGGGGTGTCCGGTGTGCCCTCGTAGATGACCTGGGTGACGCGGTTGGCCAGCGGGCCATAGACGATGTACGAGTGGCCGGTGACCCAGCCGATGTCCGCCGTGCACCAGTAGACGTCCTCGTCGGGCTTGAGGTCGAACACCGCCCAGTGCGTCCACGCTGCCTGGGTGAGGTACCCGCCCGAGGTGTGCAGGATTCCCTTCGGCTTCCCGGTCGTCCCCGACGTGTAGAGGATGAAGAGCGGATGCTCCGCGTCGAAGGCCTGGGGATGGTGCTCGGGTGATGCCGCCTCCACCACCTCGTGCCACCAGACGTCGCGGCCGGTCCACTCGACCTCGCCACCCGTGCGGCGGACGACCAGGACGTGATCCACCGAGGGAGTGTGCGCGACGGCTTCGTCGACGGCGGGCTTGAGGGGCATCGCGGAGCCGCGCCGGAACTGCCCGTCGGCAGTGATGACCACCTTCGCCTGGGCATCGTCGATCCGGCTGCGCAGCGCCTCGGCGGAGAACCCCGCGAAGACAACGGAGTGAGGGGCGCCGATGCGTGCGCACGCCAACATCGCGACGATGGCCTCGGGGATCATGGGCAGGTAGATGGCCACCCGGTCCCCCGCCTCGACCCCGAGCCCCTGCAGGGCGTTGGCCGCCTGCGAGACCATCTCCTGCAGCTCCCGGTAGGTGATGTCGCGCGAGTCACCGGATTCGCTCTCGAAGACCAGCGCCGTCTGCTCGCCGTGGCCGGACTCGACGTGGCGGTCGACGCAGTTGTAGGCGACGTTGAGTCTGCCGCCGACGAACCACTTCGCGAACGGCGCGTTGCTCCAGTCGAGGATCTGGTGCCACGGGGAGTCCCACGCCAGCCGCTGAGCCTGGACCGCCCAGAACCCGAGCCGGTCCGCGTCGGCGTCCGCGTAGGCCTCGGCGGTGACATTGGCGCGCTTCGCGAACGCAGCGTCCGGGGGGAAGGAGCGGTTCTCCTGGAGCAGGTTGGACAGTGCGTCGTCGCTCACGGGGTCTCCTCCAGCGGGTATGGCGATCATCGCCCGGCGTCGCCTGTGACCCTAGTCGTCGATCACGCTACTTTCATCTGGTGCCCGACCCGATCGCCGAACTGGCCGCACTGCCCGAGCCCGCCGAG
>CAIWTL010000391.1 GCA_903915555.1 uncultured Micrococcales bacterium
CACCCCGAAGGCGCTCTACACCGATGAACGCACGATCCGTCCCGACGGCTCCATGTCCGGCGACCCGCTGCTGAAACCGGGCTGGTCACCGCGCCTGCTCCGGGGACACGACTACATCGGGGCGCTGGCCGCATACGACAGATCGATCGTGCCGCGTCCACTGCCGGACGGTGATCACGCGCTGGCCCTCGCCGTCGCCGTCCGCACGACCTTCACCCACGTGCCCCACGTCGCGGTCCAGCGTCGATCCCGACCGGTGGTCGCGTCGGCGCCGCCACCCTCTTTTCGCGGGCGGGCCAGCATCATCATCCCCACCCGAGACCGCCGGGAACTCCTCGAGGCGTGCGTGTCCTCCGTCCTGCGTCGCACGGATCACCCGGACTTCGAGATCCTCGTCGTCGACAACGGGACCGTCGAGCCCAGCGCACTCGCTTACCTCCACGACCTCCCCCGAAGGGACCCCCGGGTCCGCGTCATCCCCTCACCCGGCCCTTTCAACTTCGCCCGCCTGTGCAACCTGGGCGTGGCGGAGGCCGGGGGCGACGTCGTCGTCCTGCTCAACAACGACACCGAGGTCATCACCCCCGACTGGTTGACGGTCCTGGCCGGGTGGGCCACGGACGAAGGAGCGGGTGCCGTCGGCCCACAACTCCGCTACCCGGATGGGCGCATCCAGCACGCCGGTCTTGCGGGGCTCGCGGAGCAGGGGACGGGTCATCTGTTCGTGGCGCGGGATCCCCACGGAGAGTCGCCTATGGGGTTGGCCGGCGTCACCCGCGAGGTCCTCGCGGTGACGGGCGCATGTCTGGCGGTGAGTCGGGACTCCTATCGCGCAGTGGGAGGCTTGGCCGAACACCTGATACCCAACGACAGCGGTGATGTGGACCTGTGCCTGCGGCTGCGCGCCGCCGGACTCGCCAACATCTACGCCGCCGACGCCGTTCTGCTCCACCACGAGTCGCCCAGTCGCGGGCGTTCCTTCGTGGACGCGGAGCGCTTCTACCTGCAGCGTCGCTGGCCGGCGGAGTTGCTGAGCGATCCCTACCTGAACCCGAACCTGGCGAAGTCCACGCGCTATGAGCCGGACTTCCGCTTCGGCCTCCCCGAGGTCCCCACGGAGGTCTTCCACCGTTGGTTGGCCGACGGAGCACTTCCGCCACTCACCGTCTGAGGCGCTTCACCCGGTCCTCCCCGAGGACAGCCTCGAGACCTCGGCGGGCGGTTCGCTTGGCGCCCACGGTCGCCACGTGGGCCCCCAGATCCAGGCGACTGGCCAGCGTTCGCGGAACCGAGGCGCCACGTGTACGAGCCACATGCATCTCGCGGTACCCCACGCGCCACAACTGCGTGCTGACCCCACTCGCGTCCACATCGACCGTCACCCGGTCGACCAGTCGGGGGCGACACCCCGCCCGCCAGGCGCGCAGCATGAGGTCGAAGTCGCCCTGGACCCGCATCCCGATGTCGAAACCGCCGAGCTCCTCGAGCAGATCCCTGGTCATGAAGGCGCCCTGATGCAGGGTCGCCTGCCATCCCCACCAGAATCGGTCGTCGATCGCGGTGGCGGCCACCGGCCTTGTCTGGACCCCCGCCGTGTCCACGAATCTGACCTGAGTGCGGAGCCACACCGGGGAGTCGCCGACGATCCGGTCGCGGACCCAGGCGAGTTCCTGGGGCGACGAGTACACGTCGCCGGCGTTGAGGTACTGCACGTAGCGGCCGTCGGCGTGCCGCCACCCCTTGTTCATCGCGTCGTAGATGCCCCGATCCGCCTCGCTGATCACGCGGGTCGCCGGTCGGGTCGCCAGGGCGGCGAGGACATCGGGGGTGTCGTCGTCCGAGTCCCCGTCCACGATCAGATGCTGCACCCCGGGAACCATCTGGCCGGCGACGCTGTCGGACGTCCTGAGCAGCCCGGCGGCATCGTTGCGGACGACGGTCACCACCGTCAGCCAATTGTCCCCTCTCACCCGGCCTCCCGATACACTCGGGGGCGCACTGGGGCGCGGTACACCCGTGCCCCCATCAGGCGAGGAGCGCCATGACTGACGCCGCGAGGGACCTCTCGGGACATCG
>CAIWTL010000392.1 GCA_903915555.1 uncultured Micrococcales bacterium
AAGGACAGCGGGGTCCCGAGATCGAGCCAATAGCCGTC
The DNA here is from genome assembly GCA_903915555.1 of uncultured Micrococcales bacterium. Taxonomy (GTDB): domain Bacteria; phylum Actinomycetota; class Actinomycetes; order S36-B12; genus CAIWTL01. The sequence goes on from CAIWTL010000392.1 coordinate 39, forward strand.
GTCGACGACGCCGGTCAGCCGCTCCCCCACCTCCAGGAGCCCGGGGAAGGTCTGCCGCTCCACGGACACGACCTCCCGGTCGGGGATGCGGTCGATGACGTCCCGCCGGAAGACGTAGCACCCGGCGTTGATCTGGTCGGTGACGATCTCCTCGTCGCTCGTGGGCTTCTCCAGAAAGCCCGTGACCCTTCCGTCGGCGTCTGTGGGGACGAGCCCGAAGGCCCTCGGGTCGCTGACCCTCGTGAGGTGGAGGGTGACCGCCGCATCGGTCCGCTCGTGCTCCGCCACGAGGTGGCGCAGGTCCACCCCGGACAGGACATCACCGTTGAACACCAGCACTGGCTCCTCGGCACCGCAGGTGAGGGCCTCGGCGGCGTACCGGATCCCCCCACCCGTCCCGAGGGGCTCCTCCTCGGTGCGGTAGACGAGTTCGACACCCACGTCGGCGCCGTCCCCGAAGTACTGCGAGAACACCTCGGCGCGGTACGAGGTTCCGAGCACGATGCGTGTCACGCCCGCGTCGCGCGCCCGGGCGATCTGGTGCGCGGTGAACGGGACCCCCGCCACCGGGAGCATCGGTTTGGGCGTACTGATGGTCAGGGGGCGCAACCGCGTGCCCTTCCCGCCGACGAGGAGGATGGCCTGCATGACCCCACGGTGGCACACTGATCGGCCCGCATGGCGCGACACCCGGGTTCCGCCACGGCTGCCCCGGCGACGCGGGAACGCGTCAGGAGTCGGGGACGGCGGCCGGAGCATAGGGTCTGACGATGGATTCCCTCTGGTCGATGCTCGAACGGCGGGCCCGCTCCGCCGGTGCCCGCCCGCTGGTCACGTGGTGCGGCGACGGTGGCCTGCGGGCCGAACTGTCCTCGGTCACCTTCCTCACCGCGGTGGCGAAGACCGCCGCCGCCCTGACCGAGTGGGATGTTCCCGCCGGGAGCACGGTGCGCCTCGATCTGCCCCTCCACTGGCAGCTGCCCGTCTGGCTGGCGGCGTGCGACCTGGCAGGGATGACGGTGGTGGCCGAAGGACCCGCCGAGGTCGTGGCCGGTACGGATGCGCCCCTCCTCCTCGCCGAGGATCCCGCCTGGCCGGTACTCGTCTCGGCCGACCCTCTCGGACTGCCGGGGACACCCCCCGCCGCCCCGCTCCTCGACCACGCCCGCGACGCGATGGGACAGCCCGACGCCTACCTCGAGATGCCGGCGGCGGACTCGACGTGGGTGACCGTCGCCGGGACCTGGCACCGGAGGGACATCGTGGCCGAGGCGCGCCGCTCCGCGGACCGCACCGGGCTGGGACCCGGCGGTCGTCTGCTCGTGTCCCGGGAGACACCCGTGCCGACCTGCTGGACGGGAGTCTGGGCGCTACCGCTGGTGGCGGACGCCGCGGTTGTGTTGTGCGACACGCTCGACTGCCGCTCCGTCGCCGCGACCGAGGGGGTCACCGCCGGAACCGTGACGTAGTCGAAACCGTCTCACGGTTCAGCGTGGTCGGCACCGCCCGACAGGTCACCTACGCTGAAGGGGACCGACGATCGTGGATCCCGCGCTCAGACCCTGACCCGCACGAGGAGGTGGCGCATGACCGGCCCGGCCCTACCGCCGCCCACGACACCTCCCGTCGAGCCGCTGGAGCCACCGTCGGCCCCGCGACCCCGGAAGCGCCGCTGGCCCCGCGTGCTCGCAGTGATCGGGATCGCCCTCGCCGTCCTGCTCGTGGCCGGCGGGGTGGGCGCCTACATGCTGCTGCAGAAGGTGGGCCAGATCACCGTCATCGGTGTCCCGGGGACCGAAGCCGCTCCGGTGGACAACGAGCCCGTCAACATCCTGCTCATGGGCAGCGACGACCGTACCGGTAAGGGCAACAAGGGGTACGGCCTGGATTCCGGTCGTACGACGCAGCGCAGCGACACCACGATCCTGCTGCATATCTCCGCGGACCGGTCACGCGCGATCGCCCTGTCGATCCCCCGCGATCTCTGGGTCCAGCAGCCGCGCTGCACCGGGAAGGACTGGGCCGGGACGTACGCCAAGTTCAACAACGCGTTCGAGCAGGGTGGTGCGGCGTGCACCTCCGAACTCGTCCAGCAGGTCACGGGGCTTCCCGTCGACCACGTCGTGGTGGTGGACTTCAACGGCTTCAAGCAACTGGTGGACGCGATGGGTGGCGTCGAGGTGTGCCTCGAACGACCCGTGGACGACTGGGAGTCCAAACTCAACCTGCCCGCGGGGAAGAGTGTCGTCGACGGCGAGCAGGCACTGGCGTTCGTGCGCGCCCGCAAGTCGCTCGGCGACGGCTCCGACATCGGCCGCATCCAGCGCCAGCAGGCATTTCTGTCCGCAGCCATCCGCAAGGCGACGGACACGCAGTTGCTGCTGAACCCCGCCCGGGTCTACGAGATGATCGACGTGGCAACCCGTTCCCTGACGGTGTCCTCGGGACTGGACGGGCTCGGTTCGATGCGGACCATGGCGGAGAGCGTTCGAGCTGTGAAGCCCAGTGACATCACGTTCGTCACGCTGCCGTTCACCTACCGGACCGACCTGGCGAACGTGGATCTCGACCCCGTGGCCGCCAAGCCCATCCTCGACGCGATGCGCAACGACACCCCCTACCCGCCACCGGCGACAGTGGGGGCCGACGGGAAGAAGCTCAGCATCCCGCCGTCGGACATCACGGTCCGCGTGGTGAACTCCTCCGGTGGCAGGGTCTCGGGAGCGACCGTCGAGAAGGAC
>CAIWTL010000393.1 GCA_903915555.1 uncultured Micrococcales bacterium
GGCCTACCGCATCGCCATCGCCGACGAGCGCGCCGATCTCCAAGCCTCCCGCGTCGCTGCGTCGGCGGCCTTCCGGTCCGCGCTCAAGGCGGCTCACGCCCAGAAGCTCGCCGGCATGCGCTCCTGCCGCTGACGGTCACCCGTCGACTGCTCGGCCCGTGGCTGCCCGTGGGCGGTGGTCATCCCGCCGCGCTGGTCATCCTGCGACTCGTTGCCTCCCAGCACTCCCATCCCCGGCGCCTGCATCCCCCGGTACTCCCATCCCCGGCGACTGCATCCTCCAGTACTGCCATCCCCCGGCGACTGCATCCCTGACCGGGCACCTCCCGAAACGGTCGCATGCGACCGTTCGGGACAACGGCGACCGTTGGAACAGTCGCTGATCACGGTTTCAGTCGCTGCCCTGCGGTGATGGTCGGTGGGGCCGCAGCTTCACCGCGCAGATCATCTGGGTTGGCCGCTCACGATGAGTGGCGCCCATCGCCAGGTCAGAAGTCGAGGCGGTGGGGGCCGCATCCGTGAGTTCCGTCACGGGACGCACCGCCATGGCGACCGTTTCGTTGATCGGCGACTCTTGCAGCAGTCGCTTCCGCCGGCTTCTGTCGCATGCGACTGTTTCGGTTGGATGGGGGGCGGGTGTAGCGGGGCGGAGGGCTGGGCAGCACGGGTACGGGATCACCCGGCACGGTCGGGGGTAGGCTCTCGACAAAACCTACGGTAGCGTAGGTTTTGTGACGATCGATGAGCGCGACCAGGCGCCGACCACCGGGCCAGTCCAGGAACGCCTCGAGGACCTGCGCCAGCGGGTGGAGGCCCGCGTCAAGCCGCGGCTGCGGGGATGGCTGCACTTCGGCGCCGGACCTCTGGCGTTCCTGATGGGCCTCGGTCTGCTCGTCGTCACCCCGACCCCGGGACTGCGGCTGGCGGTCGCCGTCTACGTCGCCACCACGGTCCTGCTGTTCGGCGTCAGCGCCTCGTACCACCTGGGCGCCGGCGGCCCGCGCACCAACACATTCCTCAACCGGCTCGACCACGCCAACATCTATCTCTTCATCGCGGGCAGTTACACCCCCTTCGCCGCCGGACTCAGTGACCGGCGGACGGGAACGATCATGCTGGTCCTCGTCTGGACGATCGCGGTCGTCGGGCTGATCGTGCGGGTCCTGTGGTGGGGTGCGCCGCGATGGCTCGTGGTGGGCTCATACCTCGCACTCGGCTGGGTGTCGGTGTTCTTCCTGCCGGCGATCTGGTCGGACTTCGGTGCCGTGGTGGTGTTCTTCCTCGCCCTCGGGGGAGTGCTCTACTCGATCGGCGGTGTCGTCTACGCCCGCAAGAGCCCCGACCCACATCCGGGATGGTTCGGCTACCACGAGGTCTTCCACGCGTTCACGATCGCGGCCTTCCTGTCGCAGTTCGTCGCCATCGCGATGGTGGTCGCCTGACGGGCGGCCTCCGACTGCTGTCGCACCGAGACTGCGCGGTGGCCGTCTGCTAGAACGGTGGTGGCTCCTCCAGGGACGGAGACCCCATGCCTCTCGGACGCACCGCGCGCATCGACTCCCGCCGGATCGGGGGCGCACTCGTGGCCCTCACGCTCGGCCTCGTCGCCTCCATCTCGGTGGTCCCGGGCGCGGCGGTGGCGGAGGAGTGGGGGCCGTCGGTGTCACCGACGGCCGACCGGACCCTGCTGCTCGTCAGGGCGCGGGCCGACCGCTTCCCCCTTCCCGCTGAACGCCCCGTCCCCCTGGTGACCCGGCTGCGGACCGATGGCGCCATCACAGGGGTGCGGACCTGGTGCGAGTTGCGCGGGGTCCGACTTCCTCGCGCCGCGCAGCACCGCCTGTGCCACTTCCGGGTGGAAGGCCCCACGCGAACGCGGGCGCCCGACCGGGTCGTGGTCGAGCCGCTGCGGATCCGGGGCAAGGTCGCGTGCTCATCCCCCCGCCTGCAGGTCTGGGTGCGGATCGCCGCCGACCGACCCGACGCCGACCGGGCCGTGTTCCACCGTGTGTGGTCGGTCGAGCCCGGACCCGGGGGATCCTGCCGACTGCACGGGACCGGCTAGCGGATCGCTACGGTATCCGTGGCATGCGGTGGCATCTGACACCGATTCCGTGGAAGAATCCAGCCGGAGGGTGTGCTTCGACGCCGCCCCCAGCCATCGCAGCAAGGAGTTCACATGCTCATCGGGGTGCCCAAGGAGATCAAGGTCCACGAGTACCGGATCGGGCTCACGCCGACCTCCGTGAGGGAACTCGTCACCCACGGCCATCAGGTGATGGTGCAACGCGACGCCGCGGCCACCATCGGACTCGACAACGACATGTACGAAGCGGCCGGCGCGGAGATCGTCGACACCGCGGAGGAGATCTTCGAGCGCGCCGAGATGATCGTGAAGGTCAAGGAGCCCCAGCCGGTCGAGACGGCGATGCTGCGCGAGGATCAGATCCTCTTCACCTACCTGCATCTTGCTCCCGACACGGTCCAGACGCAGGGCCTTATCGACAGCAAGTGCGTGGCGATCGCCTACGAGACCGTAACGGACAACTTCGGGGGCCTGCCCCTGCTGGCTCCGATGTCGGAGGTCGCCGGACGCATGTCCATCCAGGCGGGTGCCCACTGCCTCGAGGTGCACCAGGGTGGCCGCGGTCAACTGCTCGGCGGTGTCCCGGGGGTCCCCGCGGCGAAGGTCGTCGTGATCGGCGGCGGTGTCGTCGGCGCCAACGCCGCCCGGATGGCCATGGGCCTCGAAGCCTGGGTCACCGTGATCGACAAGAACTTGCACCGCCTGGCCGAGCTGGACCAGCAGTTCGGGTCGATGCTGCAGACCATCTACTCGACCTACGACTCCATCGAGAAGGAGGTCATGGACGCCGACCTCGTCGTCGGGGCCGTACTGGTCCCCGGAGCGGGCGCTCCGAAACTCGTCACCGCCGACATGGTGAAGAAGATGAAGCCCGGCTCGGTCATCGTCGACGTCGCGATCGACCAGGGCGGATGCACCGAGACCTCGCGTGCCACCACACACGCCGATCCCACGTATGTCGTCGACGACGTCGTGCACTACTGCGTCGCCAACATGCCCGGCGCGGTGGCCCGCACCTCGACGTTCGCACTCAACAACGCGACCCTCCCGTTCACCCTCGCGATCGCCGACAAGGGCTACGCCCTGGCCATGGCCGAGGACCCCCACCTCAAGGACGGTCTCAACGTCTACAAGGGCCACATCACCTATGAGGCCGTGGCGCTGGCGCAGGATCTCCCGTGGATCACGCCCGATCAGGCACTCGGGATGTCCTGACCCCGGTCAGATCGCGGCCAGCAGGTCCGCGAGCCGGTCCAGTTCCTCGTCGGTGTTGTAGACATGAGCACCCGCCCGCACGACGGGCTCGCTCAGCCGGTCGTCGTACGGCGCGGGATGGGGTGATGTCATCCCCAGCACGATCCCCGCATCACGCGCTATCGCGACGACCTCGGCGGCCGCGCGTTCCCGGTGGACGAACGTCACGATCCCTCCCGCGTTGCGCGCCTGGTCCAGCACGGCGAGACCAGGGAGGTCGGCCAGTCGGCGGCGCATCCCCTCGTTGAGGGTGTCGATGCGGTCGTGAACGGCGTTAGGGCCTTCCGCCAGCAACTCCCGCACGGCGCACGACAGTCCCGCATGGGCGGCCCACGACGCCTCGAACGGCTCGAATCGCTGGATACCCGCTGCGGGATGTGCGACCCCGTCGATGAGCATCCCGGTGTTCGTGTCCAGCGGCGTGGGGGTCAGTGCCAGGACCCGGTCCCCGACCGCGAGGAATCCGGTCCCCCGCGGGCCACGCAGCCACTTGCGGCCGGTGCCGAAGACCGCGTCGGCGCCCCACCCCGCGAGGTCGACCGACACCTGCCCCGCCGACTGGCAGACATCCACGACGAACCACGCCTCGGGTGCCAGCGCTCCCCGCAGCACGGCCACGGCATCCACGTCGAGCACTGCGCCGACGTGGCTGGCCGCCTGACAGACGACCACCGCGCGGGCGCCGGGGAAGATCTCCGCGGCGATGTCCTCGTCGGGGACCCCGTCGGGCCCGACCGGTAGGACGTCGACGCTCACCCCGCGCTGCAGAGGGGGCAGGACGGTTCCGAGGTAATCCACCGCGGACACGACCACGCGATCGCCGTCGCGTAGATCGAGCGCTCCCCACAGGCGCCACCACGCGTGCGTGCCCGACTCGGCCAGGGCCACGTGATCCTGCTCGGCGCCGAGCAGTGCGGCGAGGGCTGCCCGCTCCTGATCGAACACCTCCGCCTCGTCGAACTGCGCGTTGTATCCGCCCAGCTCGATCTCCCGGGCCAGGTGCCGGCGCACGGCTGCATGCGTTCCCGCGGACTGCAGGGCCGTCCCGGGAGCGGCGAGGTAGACCTTGTCCTGACACCCGGGGGTCGCCGCACGCAGCCGCTCGACATCCATGTCAGGTGCGACGGGCAAGCGTGAGAAGGAAGTCGTCGTTCGGATCCGTCCACGACCCGGCGACCGTCAGTCCCACGTCGGCCAGTTCGGCGGCGACCTGGTCACGCGTGAACTTGGTCGAGTACTCGGTGAGGAGGTGACTGCCCTCGGGGAAGTCGACCCGCAGATCGTCGAAGGCGCCGACCGACGCCCCCGTATCCCGCGTGGCCACCAGGTGCATCTGGATCCGGCTGCCCTCGTCGTCCCACCAGGCCCGGTGCCGGAATGCGTCGACCTCGAAGTCGGCGTCGAGCTGGCGGTTCATCACCGTCAGGGCGTTGAGGTTGAACCGCGCTGTCACCCCGCGGCTGTCGTCGTAGGCGGTCAGCAGCCGCGCGGCAGGTTTCACCAGATCGGTCCCCAGCAGGAAGCAGTCACCGGGGCCCTGGTCGGCGGCGATGTCGGCGAGGAACGACGCCCGGTCATCGCGATCGAAGTTGCCGATCGTCGATCCCATGAACATCACCATGCGCCGATCGGAATGGACGAGCTGCCCCAGGTGTGACGTGAAGTCGGCCACGACCCCCTGGACGGACAACGTCGGGAACGCGTTGGCGAGATCCGCCGAGCAGGCCGCCAGGAAGGTCTCCGAGCAGTCCACGGGCACGACCCTGTCGAGGCGCCCGTGCTGGACCCCTGCCTGCAACAGCAGACGGGTCTTCTCCGACGATCCCGCGCCCAGTTCGACGAAGGTGTCCACGTCCGCGAGCGCCACGATCTCGTCGGCGTGGGCGCGGAGGATCGACCGCTCCGCCTCCGTCGGGTAGTACTCGGGAAGCCGGGTGATCGCGTCGAACAGCTCCGAGCCCGTCTCGTCATAGAACCAGACGGGGGGGATCCACGGTGGCGTCCCCTGCAGACCCAGTCGCGTCTTCTCACGAAGGTGGGCGGCCCACTCCTCCTCCCGCAGCAGGACCTGCATGGCGAAGTTGGCGCCGGTCTGTGCCACGGCTCTAGACATCGCGGGCCAGCCTCACCCCGGAGAACGCCCATCTGGACCGGGTGGGGAAGAAGTTCCGGTAGGTCAGGCGGGCGTGACCGTCCGGGGTGACCGAGGCAGAGCCACGCAGGACCTGCTGATCCACCATGAACTTGCCGTTGTACTCGCCGACCGCCCCCGGTGCCGTGCGGAAGCCGGGGTAGGGCGTGTAGGGGCTGGCGGTCCACTGCCAGACCTCCCCGAACAGTTGCGCTACGGTCCCGGACTCGTCGTCGAGGGCGCGGGGGTGCAGCGCGAAGTCGGTGTCCGGGGGACCCTGGCGCTGCGCCACGACCTCCCACTCGGCCTCGAGCGGCAGCCGTGCTCCCGACCACCGGGCGAAGGCGTCGGCCTCGTAGTAACTCACGTGGACCACGGGCGCCGCGGGATCCACCGGCACCATCCCCGACAGGGTGAACACGTGCCAGGCGCCATCGATGCTGTCCCAGTAGTCGGGGCAGTCCCAGCCTTCGGCGTTGATGTGGGCCCAGCCGTCGCTGAGCCACAGGTCGGGACGGCTGTACCCACCGTCCTGCATGAAGTCCAGCCACTCACCGGCGGTCACCAGTCGATCGGCCAACTGGAAGGGTTCCAGGTAGTGCTGGTGGCGCGGGCCCTCGTTGTCGTAGGCGAAGCCGGTGCCGCCGTGTCCGACCTCGCACAGCCCGCCCGCATGGTCGACCCACCTGATGGGCTTCGGGGTCGCCGCGCCCGCGGAGTCGGGTGCAGGCCGGTAGGCCGGTCGATGGGGGTTCTGCCACAGCATGTGCTTGGCGTCCATCAGCAGGAGTTCCTGGTGCTGCTGTTCGTGGTTGCGTCCCAACTCCACGGTGCTCAGCAGGTCGGGGTCGTCGCTGCGGCGCAGCGTCTCGATCATCCGCTCGTCGACAGCCCGCCGGTAGTCGGCGACCTCCGCCGTCGAGGGACGTGTGATCATCCCGCGCCGTGGTCGGGGCTGTCTCGGCCCCACGGCTTCGTAGTAGCTGTTGAACAGGTAACGGAACCCGGGATCGAACGGCTCGTACGGGGCGGCCCAACGACTGAGGACGAACTCCTCGAAGAACCATGTGGTGTGACCCCGGTGCCACTTGGTGGGGCTGGCGTCCGGCATGGACTGCACGACCTGATCCTCGGGCGACAGTGGATCGGCCAACTCCTCGGTCCGTTCCCGGACCTCGCGGTACAGGTCGACGGGATCAGTGCTCATGGCATCCCTCACTGTCAGGTGCACGCGGCGCGCGCTGCGTCCCGCCTCCGCGGTCCTGCTGCGACGCTAACCCCCCGCAGCGCCCCGATGCCAGCCTGCGGCACCTCCTCGCGTCACGTGGGTGACCCATCCGAGTGGTGGTGACACATACGGTGGACCGCGCGGCCATACTGCCCCTGTGCCCGACTCCGCTACCCATGACATGAGTTCCCCCCATCCGTCCGGCGCTCCCCCGGCCGGGGATCCGGCGGCTGCCGCCATCCGGATGATGGCGGCGAGCCCTCCGCTGCGGGATCTGGTGAGCGACGTCATCGAGGAGGGCTGGGCCCGGTGGGGGCTGCCGCGCCAGGACGTGACCGGGATTCTCGCGGCCGCCATGGATACGCCCGACGACGCGACCCGCACGGCTTTCACCGCCGCCCCCTATCTGTGCCGCCCGGACCTGGCCTTCGCCGACGGGTACGCCGCGGCCCGGGCGGCCAAGTTCGACGTCTTCGCCGATCTGATCGCCCCCCACGTGCGTCCCGGTCCGGTGTGCGACATGGGGGCCGGTGACGTCCAGCTGATCTCCCGGCTGGCGCAGCGGACGAAGTCCGGCAGTCGGTTCGTCGCCACGGACGTCTTCGGCGAGCCGCTCGACGACGGGGATGTCTCCTTCGTCCTGCAGGAGCAACCGGACCGCCTCCCGTTGGCGGACTCGTCGACAGCCACCGTGATCGCGACGGGGATGCTCCACCACATGTCCGCCGAGGTGCGGTCGCGGCTGCTCGACGACGTCCGCAGGTGTCTGACGCCGGACGGCGCCCTGATCCTGCTGGAGGACACCTACCCCGCCATGGACTGGCCCTCCCGGGATGACGTCGACGAGCGGTTCCAGGCGCTGTCGTCCGACGACCGCTGGGGGTTCCTCGCGGCGACCGACTGGTGGGGCAACCGCGTCATGAAGAACCTGCCGGACGTGCCCCTGCCGTGCACCTTCCTCGATCTCGCCGGGTGGCGGGTGACGCTGGCAGGCGCGGGTCTGGCGGTGCGCAGCGCGGACTACCTCGGGGTCGTCGACTGCGGTGGCCACATGGCCACCCCCCGGTCGCTGGTCGTCGCGGAGCCCATCGGATGACACCCGGCCCGGAGCCCGCGGGGAGGAGGACCGAACCGCCACCGGGGGGGCTGACCGAGGACGAGTACGCGGGCATCGCCGCCGAGGTCCACGGCCTGCTGGGGGACTGCCCGTCCGGGGCAGGCGGCATGGCGCAGTGGCTGGGAGTCCCCTACCACCGGGGCCCGGCGACGGAGCATGACGTCGTCGACGCGAGTCTCGATCAACCCCGTCGCTCCCCGGTCCGCGCGGTGGTGCTCGCGGCCACGTACCGCAGTGGCAGCACGGTGCTGGCGGAGGATCTCATCACCGCCGGGGGCTATGGGTGGCCGGTCGAGTACTTCCAGGCGGGCGCGGAGGAGCGCCGTTTCGCTCGGTTCTCCGGTCCCGACTACCCGGGTGAGGTCATGACCCGGCGCACCGACCGCAACGGCGTCTTCGGCGTGAAGTTGTTCCCCGCTGATCTGCGCCGGGATCCCAGCCTCTGGTCGCGGCTCCCCGACCCCGTCGTCGTCCGCGTGCGGCGCCGCGACCGCGTCGGCCAGGCGGTGTCGGCGTGGCGTGCCCTCAACGGTGGCCGCTGGCGTGCTGCGGCCGGTCAACCCGCGGAGCCCCCGCCCGCCTACGACTTCGAGTCGCTGCGCCGCCTCGTCGGACTGTTCGCGTGGGAGGACGCGTGGTGGGACACGGTCGACGGCGTGGTGTCGACGGTGTGGTTCGAGGACCTGGTGGCCGACCACGTGGGAACCGTCGGAGGCCTGCTCCGCGATCTGACGGAAGCCGGTCTCCCACCGCGACACCCGCCCGGCGATCCGCGACTCGTCCGCCAGGCCGACGCCGATTCACTCACCATGGTGGACCGCTTCATCCGTGACTACCGTGCCGCGAGCCGCGCCTGATGCCGTGTCGGCCGGGGCTAGAGTCGCGGAATGCTTCCTGAATCGGTCCAAGCCTTCATCGACGCCGAGATCGCCGCCAACGAGGATGACTTCAGCGGACTGCGATGTGTCGTCTTCAACGGCACACTCCAACGATCACCCGCCGTATCCAACACCGATGCGCTCGTGGCGGTCAGCCGGCACATCATGACCTCGTTGGGGGTCACGGTGGACACCATCCGCACCGTGGATCACACGATCCCGCCGGGCGTCTGGCCCGACATGCGGGACCAGGGATACGACGTCGACGACTTCCCCGAGCTCTACCGCACCTGCGTCGAGCCGGCGGACATGATCCTGCTGGCGACCCCGATCTGGCTGGGTGACCAGTCCTCCCAGACCCGCAAGATCATCGAGCGTCTCTACGCCTACTCGGGGGAGACCAACGAGGCCACGCAGTGGGCCTACTACGGCAAGGTCGGCGGTGTCCTGATCACCGGCAACGAGGACGGCGGCAAGCACTGCGCGGCGCAGATGTTGTACGCCCTGCAGCACATCGGTTGTGTGATCCCGCCGCAGTCCGACTCCTACTGGACCGGTGAGGCGGGCCCGGGGCCCTCCTACCTCGATCTCGACGGGCAGGGCACCCGTAATCACTGGACGACCCGCAACGCCGTGTTCATGACGTGGAACATGCTCCACTTCGCGAGGATGCTGAAGGATGCCGGGGGAGTTCCCGCTTACGGCAACCTGACCAGGAACTGGAACCTGGCCGATCCCGACCACCCCAACCCGGAGTACCGCGCCTGACCGGTCATCGTCCGGCAGCCCCCTCCGGGCGGTTCGTTCCGTTGGCCGGGGGCACAGCTCGTCTCCGGGTGGTTCGTTCCGTTGGCCGGGGGCACAGCTCGTCTCCGGGTGGTTCGTTCCGTTGGCCGGGGTTGCGGCCCCTCGACACAGACGCGACCGAACAGGACGCACGTGACCGTTGCTGCAGTCGCATCCCACCGAAACAGTCGCATGCGACTGTTTCGGTAACGGGGGTGGGCCCACTCAAGGAAGACCGTTCCCACCCGACCACCA
>CAIWTL010000394.1 GCA_903915555.1 uncultured Micrococcales bacterium
CCGGGATCCAGCCCCAGGGCCTCTGTCGCGGCGAGGACCAGGGTCGCGTTGGCGCGGTTGAACCGACCGGGCAGTTGCAGGACGGACAGGTCGTAGTGCGCGCCGTCGGGACCGACCGCCCGGGTTCCGTCCAGTTCCCACGCCGTGTCGGGGCGGCGCCGTCCGCATCCGGGGCACCACCATGTGCCGTCGGAGCGGCCCAGCAGCGAACCGCACTCCGCGCACACCGACGAGTCGCTGGTCCAGGACTGGCCCGCGCCCACCCACACCACGTTCGGCGCTGCCGATGCGGCGAACTCCACCATGGGGTCGTCGGCGTTGGCGATCACGATGACGTCGGGGTGTTCCTGCACCATGCGTTTCCAGGAACGCGCGGTCATGGCGACCTCGTTCATGCGGTCCAGTTGATCGCGACTGAGATTGCCCAACAGGAGAACCCGTGGCCTGGTCTGGGCCATGGTGCGGGGGAGGTAGGCCTCGTCGACCTCGAGGACGACGGTGGCGTCGGGGTCGGACTCCGACAACGTCATGACGATGCCGGTGGACATGTTCGCACCGGTGGGCTGTGACACGACGGGCCCCGCCTGGGACAGCGACTCGGCCAGCAGCCGGGTCGTCGAGGTCTTGCCGTTGGTCGCCGATACCAGAGCGGCCACACGGTCGGCGGCCAGTTCGGTGATGGCGTCGGGGGCGAGCCGCAGGATGACCTGGCCCCCGATCACCATTCCCTCCCCCCGACCCGCCGCTCGGGACAGGGCCGAGGCGGCCTTGCCGGCGCTGATGGCGGCTCGGGTCCGCAGCGGGATGCGGCGTGATGTCACGGGGGAAGGCTACCGGGGCCCGGTGCAGGCCCCAGCGAGCAGGGATTCCGCGGCACGCGCGCCGCAGAGCGACGTGAGTTGACCTGCAGTGGGGGTGGATCAGGGCGAAGGCCTCCCCTGGCACACCGCTCCTGACTACGCTTGCGTGTCATGAGCGATCAGAACACGCTGCCACCCGCTGCCTGGTATGCCGACCCGCAGGACCCCGCCTCACTCCGCTTCTGGGACGGCGCCGCCTGGACCGACCAGACGCGTCCGCTCGTGCCGGAGCCGGTGGCCCCGCAACCGGTGGCGCCCGAGGCTGCTGTGCAGGCGGCCCCGGAGCCCGTTGTGGCCCAGCCCGCCGTGGTCGAGCCCGCCGTGGTCGAGCCGGTCGCCGCCGAGGTCATCACCCCGCAACCGGCCATCCAGGAGACCGTCGGATACACGGCGGCCGGTCCCGCCGTCACCGAGACCGTCGTCGACCAGTCGTCGGGGTACCAGGCCGTGGCCGCCGAACCGGTGGTTCCCACGGTCAGTGAGCCCGCCGTCGCCGACCCGCTGTACTCCGGGTTCGCCGCCGAGGTCGCGGGACTGTCGGTCGCCGCCCCCGAAGAGGTCACCGAGGTGGCTGGCGCCGCCGGTGGTGACGTCGTCGTGGTCACCACCGAGACCCTGCCGGGCCTGCAGGTCCGAAGCATCATCGGGCCGGTCATGGGTGTCGCGGTGCGGCCCCACGCCGAGTTGTCCGACGTCTCCGGCTTCGGGGGCTTCGGTCCTGCCGACCAGGCGGGCCTGCTGCACAGCACCCGCTCCGACGCCCTGACCCGGTTGACCCAGGCCGCCGCGGAGGCGGGGGCGACAGCGGTCGTGGGAGTCCGCATCGACTCGTCCGACGTGGCCGGCACCTTCACCGAGGTCGTCGCCTACGGGACGGCGGTGGTGACGGCTCCCGAATGACGGCCAGGCTCGTCCTCGACGTCGGCGGCACGAAGATGGCCGCCGCGGTCGTGGCCGAGGACCACTCGATCGTCGACCGTGCGGTCCTCCGCACACCGGTCGCGGCAGATGCCGAGACCCTCTACGACGCCGCCGTCTTCGTCCTCCACGCGGCATTGGCGGTCGCCGCCGTGCCGGTCGATGCCCTCGGGGTCGGCTGCGGTGGGCCCATGCGCTGGCCCAGCGGTGAGGTCTCGCCCCTCAACATCCCGGGCTGGCGGGACTTCCCGCTGCGGGACCGCCTCGCGGAGGAGTTCGGCCTGCCCACGCGACTGAGCAACGACGCGGTCTGTCTGACCGTCGGCGAGTACGTCCTGGGGAACTCCCGATCGGTCGGCAACTGCATGGGGATGCTCGTGTCGACCGGGGTCGGGGCGGGACTCATCATCGACGGTCGACTCGTGATGGGCGCCTCGGGCAACGCCGGTCACATCGGCCATGTGGTCGTGGAGCCCGACGGCCCCGAGTGCCGCTGCGGCGGCCGCGGCTGTCTCGAGGCGGTGGCGCGCGGGCCGGCACTCGTTCAATGGGCGGTGGCCCAGGGGTGGCGACCGCCCGCCGATGGGGAGGCCGATGCCGTCCGGCTGGCCGAGTCCGCGCGCGCCGGGGACGCGGTGGCGACGGCGGCCTTCCGTCGCTGCGGGGAGGCCGTCGGCACCGCCCTGGCCGGTGCCGTGGCGCTGCTCGACCTGCGCACGGTCGCGCTCGGGGGTGGGGTCTCGCGCGCGGCTGACCTCCTCATGCCCGCCGTCTACGACGCCTTCGAGCGTCATGCCGGCCTGGAGTTCGTACGCCGCTGCCGAGTGGTGCTCGCCTCACCGGATGCGGGCCTCGTGGGGGCTGCCGCGCTCTTCGACGACCCGTGGTGGCCCGCGGTGACGGACCTGCTCGAACAGCGGTCGACGGGGGCCGACCACGGGGTCCGCACCCCCCTCCTATAGCACGGAATTGTCGTCCGATAACCGGCCGGGGGGTTTCTCGTGCTTTTGTGATGCTCCCCGCGCCCTCGTAATCTGAGCGCGCCGCGACACCGCGGCAACCGGAGCGCCGAGCGGGGCTCCGAGCGTTAGGGGAGGGCCGTTGACGACGCAGTCGCAGTCGCCCGAACCCATCGCCACCCGCGACATCCCGGCCGCCACTGTCGCCCGCCTCCCCCTCTACCACCGTGTCCTGGGACAGTTGCTCGACACGGATGTCGCGACCGTCAGTTCCCAGGAACTGGCCGAGTTGACCGGCGTCACGAGCGCCAAGGTCCGCAAGGACCTGTCCCACCTCGGCTCCTACGGGGTGCGGGGGGTCGGCTACGACGTCGCGTACCTCAACTACCAGATCTCCCGCGGGCTGGGGCTCACCAACGACGCCTCCGTCCTCATCGTCGGTGCGGGCAACCTCGGGCGCGCCCTCGCGTCGTACGCCGGGTTCGCCAGTCGCGGCTTCCGGGTCGTGGGCCTCCTGGACGCCGATCCCGGGCACGTCGACCGGGCCGTCGGCGACATCCGGATCGCCCCCGTGGCCGACCTCGAGGCGGTCGCAGTGGCGACGTCCCCCGACATCGGCGTGGTCGCCACCCCGGCCGATGCCGCGCAGGACGTCTGCGACCGGATGGTCGATGCCGGGATCACCAGCATCCTGAACTTCGCGCCGACCGTGCTGACCGTTCCTGCGCACATCGAGGTCCGGAAGGTCGACCTCGGCCTCGAACTTCAGATCCTCGCCTTCCACGCCCAGCAGCGGCGCGGCGACGCCCCGTCGAACGGTGCCGGAGTGCCGGCCGACGTGGACGTCACCGGCCTGGACCTGAGGGACGCCGAGACGGGTGGGAGCCGCCGGGGGGTGCCCGCATGACACTTCTCGTCGTGGGGGCCAACCACACCTCCGCCCCGCTGGACCTCCTCGAGGCCCTCGCCGCGGCCTCGCCGCGCGACCTCGCCGCCGGGGCGCTGGCCAGCCCCCACGTCGCGGAGTCGCTCGTCGTCTCGACGTGCAACCGGGTCGAGATCTACGCCGAGGTCGACCGCTTCCACGCCGCTGTCGACGACCTCGCCGCGGTGCTGGCGAAGGGCGCCGGGCGTCCCTCCCCGGACGTCATGCCCCTGTGCTACGTCCATTACGACGAGCGCGCCGCGCAGCACCTGTTCGAGGTCGGCGCGGGTCTCAACTCCATGGTCGTGGGGGAGCAGCAGATCCTCGGCCAGATCCGTGCGGCGCTCAGCCAGGCACAGGAGTCCGGGACG
Organism: uncultured Micrococcales bacterium; assembly: GCA_903915555.1. Taxonomy (GTDB): domain Bacteria; phylum Actinomycetota; class Actinomycetes; order S36-B12; genus CAIWTL01. The sequence goes on from CAIWTL010000394.1 coordinate 4,034, forward strand.
GCGGGCCGCGAACTCAACGAGGTCGCCCAGGCCGCGCTCCGCACCGGCAAACGGGTCCGCACCGAAACCGGATTGGACCGGGCGGGGGCCAACGTCGTCACGGTGGCCTACGCCGATGCGTTCGAGCGGCTCGCCTCCTGCGGCGGCCCGGCGCCCGAGGCCGCCCGCCTGGTCGTCATCGGTGCGGGTGCCCTGTCCGGGCTGGCTGTCGCCCATGCAGCGCGACTGGGCGTCGGTGACGTCACCGTCACGAGCCGCACCACCGACTCCGCGGCTCGCCTCGCGGATTCCTACGACGCGCGGTCCGCGCCGCTGCGGGAACTCCCGCACCTGCTTCGCGCCGCTGACATGGCCGTCTTCTGCACGGGTGCCGTGGGGACGATCGTCGACCGGGGCGACGTCGAGGCAGTGATGTCCGACCGAGACGGGCCACTCGTGCTCGTCGACCTCGCCCTGCCGCACGACACCGACCCCGCCTGTTCGGCGGTGCCGGGCGTCGAGCGCGTCGACCTCGTCGCCCTCGCGGAGCGGCCCGAGGCCCACGCGGACCGCAGTGACAGTGTCGCGGCCGCGCAGATCGTGACCGACGAACTGCGCGACTACTTCGCGGTCCGTGCTGCCCGGGCGGTCGAGCCGGTGCTCGTGAGCCTGCGGGGCCGCGCCACCGCCGTCGTCGACGCCGAGCTCGAGCGCCTGCGCGAACGGCTCCCCGGACTCAGCGCCGAGGACTGGGCCACCATCGAGCAGGGACTGCGCCGCACCGTCAACACACTCATGCACACCCCCACGGTCCGCATCAAGCAGCTCGCGGCCGACCCTGACGGCCAGCGTTACGCCGATGCGCTCAACTCGTTGTTCGACCTCTCGGTAGACCTCGTCGACTCCGTCATCACCCCTCGGGAGCCGCAGGCGACGGAGGAGGAATCGTGACCCACCTCCGTATCGCCACCCGCCGTTCACCGCTCGCCCTGGCGCAGTCGGGTCGCGTCGCCGACGCTCTCCGGGAGGCTCTCGACGTCGAGGTGGAACTCGTCCCTGTCGTCTCCCAGGGTGACCGATCGACGCGCCCGCTCACCGAGTTCGGTGGTGTGGGCGTCTTCGTGGCGGCGGTGCGTGATGCGGTGCTCGAGGGCCGCGCCGACCTGGCCGTCCACTCGCTCAAGGACATCCCGACGGCGCCGCACCCCGGTCTGACCCTCGCGGCGGTGCCCGAGCGGGCCGATGCCCGTGACGCCCTCGTGTCCCGCGGCCTCTCCCTCGCCGAGCTGCGGGTCGGTGCCC
>CAIWTL010000395.1 GCA_903915555.1 uncultured Micrococcales bacterium
GCCGCGGGTCCGCGACCACGTACGCGAGGCGTCGCTGGTACTGGTCGGTGACGGTCCCGACCTCGCACGGGTCCGCGCCGCGGCGGGCGCCGGGATCCTCTTCCCCGGACCCACCGGCGACCCACGGCCGTACCTCGCGGCGGCCGACATCGCCGTCCTGCCCTCCCGATGGGAGGGGCTGTCGCTGAGCATGCTCGAGGCCATGGCCAGCGGCCGCAGCCTCGTGGTGACGGATGTGTCCGGCAGCGAGGTCGTGGAGGCGGCAGACAGCGGGGCCATCGTGCCGGTGGACGACCCCGATGCCCTGGCGGAGGCGATCGCACCGCGACTCGCCGGTCGCGTGGATATCGAGGCGGAGGGCAGGCGGGGTGCCCGGTTCGTCGCCCGGTTCCACGACTTCGAGACCGAGATGACGGATTTCGCTCGGGTGATCGCCGCGGCCGCGGGGACCCCCTCGTAGCCCGAGACCGCCCCGCCGGGCCCCACGCTAAAGGAATTGGACCCGGCGTCCGATGGCGGGAAGGTGAGCACGCAGACAGCACCTGCCCCCCGCCGGTTGATCGCCTTCGCGGCAGCGGTCGCCTTGGCGGTGACCGGTCTGGTTCTCGGAGCGGCCTCCCCCGCCTCCGCTGCGGCGACGCCGTGGCAGTCCGGTGATCCGACCTTCACGCCGCCCACCGGTCGTACCCCGATCGTGGGTGTCCAGTACCACGGGCTGTGGAGCGACTACACCGACACCGCCCGCGCCACCATCCTCGACAAGATGGCGGCAGCAGGCGTCACCCACGTGCGGCTGGACGTCGCCTGGGCCCAGATCCAGCCCAACCTGCCGACCGCCGCCAACGGGGGCTACGACATGGGTTGGGCGGTCCCGCGTATCGACGCCCGCCTCAAGGAGATCACCGACCGCGGGATGAAGGCGCTCATGGTCTTCTACTGGGCACCCCAGTGGTCCACCGGCACCGCGGAGAAGAACGGCGTTCCGCGCAGCGCCGCCGAGTACGGCGACGCAGCCGCGTGGGCGGCCAACCGCTGGAAGTCCGCACTCGTCGGGATGGAACTGTGGAACGAACCCGATCTGCCCGAGTTCCTGTCCAACACCTCCGTGGCGACCTACACCAACCTCGTGAAGGACGCCTACCCCAAGATCAAGGCCGTGGCGCCCGACGTCACGGTCGTGGCGGGTGCGCCGACCTACGTCAAGACCTCGTGGTACCAGGGCTTCTACGCCAACGGTGGGGCCGGCAAGTACGACGCCCTCGGCATCCACCCCTACATCGGGGTCGCCGACCAGCCGGTGACGACCTGCGATGCGCAGTACCGCGAGTACTACCCCTGCAACATCCCCAACCTGGTGTCCCTGATGCAGGCCAACGGCGACGGTGCCAAGAAGATCTGGGCCACCGAGTACGGCTGGTCCAGCCACGACGAGTCCACCTACACCGCACCGGTCCCGAACTGGAAGCGTGGGGTCACCGAGGCCGAGCAGGCCACCAACCTGTTGGCCATGCAGAGCCTGCTCGGCAGTCACCCGCAGGTCGAGGCGTCGTTCTGGTACAACGACTGGAACAAGGCGACGAGCGACCAGCACGAGAACAACTGGGGTCTGCTCAACCGGGACTTCTCCCCCAAGTCGGCCTACTTCGCGATGAAGTGTGTCGCGAGCGGAATCTGTGGCGCCGGGGCCACCCCGATGCCCACGCCGACGACTGCGTCCCCGACGCCGACGACCGCGTCCCCCACGCCGACGACCGCGTCTCCCACGCCGACGACCGCGTCCCCCACGCCCACTGCGACCACTCCGAGCGTGCCGGCGGCCCCGACCGGTCTGACGGGCTTCGCCCCCAACAGCAGCTCGGTCAAACTCTCCTGGACTCCGACGGCGGGAGCCACCGGCTACGCGGTGTACCGCAACAGCAAGAAGGTGGGAACCACGGCCACGCCGGCCTACACCGACTCGGGCCTGCGGGCCACCACCAGGTACACCTACACCGTGCGCGCGACCAACTCCGCCGGGACGGGGCCGGCCAGTGCATCGGTCACCGTCACCACGCTGCGCAAGGGCCAGACAGCGACAGCCACCACGATCACCGGCCGGAGCACGACATCCACGGTCCCGGGGGGTGCGGTCAAGTCCGGCAAGGCGAAGGCTGGCAAGACGAAGGCTGGCAAGGTCAAGGGCGGCAAGGCCAAGGCGAGCAAGGCCAAGGCGAGCAAGGCCAAGGCCGGGAAGTCTGGCCGACAGGGCTGAGCCCCGCGTGACAGCCCGTCAGCAGGTGTCAGTGCCGCTGTCGACGACGATCGCCGGGTCGGTCGCGATGAACCGCCAGTCGTAGCCGTCGGGCTTCAGGTCCAACTGCAGGACCCCGTGGCCCTGATTCCACCGCACCTCCGACGAGGGGTTCACCTCGGCGAACTCGTACAGGTTGGCCCCACCGGTTCCCACGATGAACTCACGCATCCCGGACTCCGAGGCTGTGTTGGCGTCCGACATCCGCGGGTACCGCTCGTAGAAGTGGGCGTGGCCGTTGAGGACGAAGTCGCCCCCCGCAGCCACCATCGCGCGGTACAGCGGCGACACGTCCTCGTTGTCGCCGTATTCACTGCTGCTGTAGCGGGGATGGTGCCAAGTCGCGGCCAGACACCGGGGCTGCGCCCGAGCGAGGTCGTCGACCAGCCAACGGTACTGCGGTGACTTCTCGTCACAGCCACCGACGAATTCGCAGTTGGAGTTCAGGTGCACCAGGTGCCAGCCGCCGATGTCCTGCGAGTACCACGACTGCTCCGGCGTCCCGGCGGCGTCCCCGAAGTAGTCGAAGTACGGGCGTCCGTCGTCGGTCATGTAGTCGTGGTTGCCGGGTACCGGGCTCGTGCGGTCCCGGAACTGGCCGTAGTCGGGGTCGTAGCAGTCGGTGTAGTCCTGCGGTGCCCCCTTCGGGTAGGCGATGTCGCCGAGCGCCAGGAAGGGGCCGGGAACTGCTTCGAGGATCTCGGCCGTCTCGCCGGCCGCCCCGCCGCACTCGCCGATGTCGCCGGCGGCCAGAACACGTGTCGCACCGGCGGGCACCGGCTCGTTGACGATGGGTGGTTCGTCGAGGGCGGCGATCTCGAGGTCGAAGAAGAGGTCCCCGGACCCGGGGCTCGACTGGTGGACCTCCACGGCGACGCTGTTCGGGCCGGGGGCCACGACGTCACGGGGCAGTTCGGCGGTGATCCAGGTCTCCCCGCCCTCCTGCGCGTAGCGGGCTGCGGTTCCGGCGGAGGTGCGACCCTCCGGCACACCGGTACGGAGCACCTCCGTCCCGTTGAGGTAGATGATCGCCCCGTCATCCCGCTCGATCCTGAGCTCGATGCCCTGCGTACCCTCGGGCACCTGCACACCCGTACGGAAGTAGGTCGTCGTGTGCTTGGCCCCCGGGTCGTCGCCGTAGGAGACCTCGGTGGTCACGTCCCGGCCGTAGCCGAAGGGGGCGGCGGCCATGGGCCACGTGGAGTCGTCGTAGTCGGCCTGGCGCCACGCCACCCCCGGATCCTTCCCGCTGTCGTCGAAGCGCCACAGCGAGCCGGCCGGCAGCAGAACCTGGTCGGTGTCCGCCTCACGCGCGACCCACAGCCACACAGCCGCCGCCGTGACGGCTGCTGCGAGGACCGCCACCGCCACGATCGCCGCGTTGCGTGCCCTCATGCGACCTCCAGCAGTCTCGATCAGGCTAGGGCCACGTTTCGCTTGTGTGACCAGCACAGACCCGTCAGGATTCCGGTACCGACTCGACCCGGGGGTGACCGTGAGGCTCGCTCTGGGAGACGACCACGGCGTCTGGGCTGCCGGTGCCCGAGACTACCTCCAGCGCGGGAAGCCCGACATCGCCCTCACCGACAGCCGCGCCGATGTGGTGGTGACCGACAGTGAGATGTCGGCGACAGCGCCGGATGACGCGTGGCATCTCACCGATGCCGCGGGTGCGCCTCTCACGAACTCGCCCTGGGTGCGCGACGCTGTCGCACGCCGCACACCGGTGGAGATCCAACTGCGCAGCCGGAGCCTCGTCCTCGCCGCCGGTCGGACCGATGTGCGCCGCAACATCAGCGCGACGGTCGAGGTCGCCCTGCGCTCCGCCGGCCCCCTGATCGAGATGGCGGCGGCCGCGGCCGTCCCGGTGACGGCGGCGGTCGAGCGTCGTCCCGCCACCGCCGTCAGCGCCGGCGCCGCCGCCTTCCGGGGGCAGTCCGCCTTCGCCGGGCGTGTGGCGCGCGCCGCCGCGACCTACCGCCAGTGGGGGATCGCCCGGCTGCCCGCCGGATCGGTCGACGCGCTGCTGACCGGCACGCCGGGAGACTGCCGCGACCTGACGTGGCACTCCCCGGAGCCGAACCGGTTCTGGGCCGACCCCTGCGTCGTCGCCGACGACAGGGGGTGCTGGGTCTTCGTGGAGGAGCTGGACCGCACCACCGGGCGCGGTCACATCCGAGCCGTACGGTGGGAGGGCTCGGATCTCGTGCCCGGGGGGATCGTCCATTCCAGCCACCACCACATGTCCTTCCCGCAGGTTCAGTTCACCGGCGGCCGCTGGCTGGCCACGGTCGAGACCTGCGCCGCCACCAACCCGGTCCTGACGTTCGACCGCCCCGGCGAGCCGTGGCGCGTCGCGTCGGACCTCCCCGCACTCCCACCGCATCTGGCCGATCCGGTCCTCGTCGTCGGGGCGGACGGTCTCCCGCAGCGCGTCGTCGCCACTGATGCACAGACCTCCCCCGACACCAACTACGTCGAACACGTGCGCGACGGAGACCGCTGGGTTCGCACCCCCTCCGCGACGTACGTCGACATCACCACGGCACGTGGCGGCGGAACCCGACTCCCCGAGGTGCGGGCTGTCCAGGACTGCGCCACCGTCTACGGCCGAGCGCTGTGCCTGGTCCCCACCCGGGACTGGCACGGGACGGTCTACGGCGACCCACTGGCCGTCCTGTCCGGATCCGACGTCGACGGCGACTGGACCGCAGGTGGGGTGCACACGCTCACCTGGACCCCTGATCAGGAGCAGGTCTGGATCGACGGCTGGCGGCGGCGACCGGCCGTCACGGGCGGCTACCGTCGGTGGGTGGAGCGGCGACATCCGAGGGAGTGTGACGGGACGTGAGCGGCGAGGCCGTCTTGCTGAATCCCTACCAGTTCTATGCCGATCGCTTCATCGACCTGTTGTACCGCCGGCATGGGATCCGCACCGTCGCACTGCACACCGACTGGCGGACCCGCCTGATCCGCCAGCCCCGCCAGGCCATCCTCGACTCCCCGGCGGTCTCCGCCCACTACATGGTTCCGGCTGCGGGGGTCGTCGCGCTGGCGCCGGTGCTGCGGCAGCGACACGACATCGTGGGGGTCCTCCCGCACGACGAGGGAGCGGTCGCGCCACTCGTTGCCCTCGGTCGGGCGATCGGGCTGGGCTGGGCCGATCAACCGGTCTTCGACGCCATCGGCAGCAAATCGGCGGTGAAGGCGCTCATCCGTTCCGCGGACCCGGCCGTACGCCTCAACGAGGTCGCGCAGGTCGAGGACGTGGCCGCGACCCTGGAATGGGTGCGGCGAACGGGTGTCGAGCGCTTCGTCCTCAAGCCTGACGACGGGTCGGGCAACCGCGGGGTCGCCTTCTTCGACACCCACCCCGTGGATGAGGATGCGCTGCGGGACTACTTGGCCGAGCACCGCGGCGTGACGCTCGCCGAGGAGTTCATCGCTGGGACCGAGTACTGGGTCAACGGCCAGAGCGATGCCGACGGCGTGCCCCTGGTGACCGGCATGGGGGTCTATGACCGCCGAACGGTCAACGGCAAGGAGAACGTCGAGGTCGGTGGCCGCACCATTCCCCGCAGCCATCCCGTCGCCGCCGTCCTCGCCGACTACGCGACCCAGGTCCTGACCGCACTCGGCCTGCGCCGCAGTCCCTTCCACCTGGAGGCGAAGATCGACGACCGCGGTCCCTGCCTCATCGAGGTCGGAACCAGGTTGTGCGGGGAGAAGATGGTGGCCACCGACTCGTGGCAGTTCGCCACGGACCTGATCGCGCTCGCGGTCGACGACTACGTGATCCCCGGGCGTACGTCGAACCCGGCGCTGGACGTCGCACGGTACGACTCGCACCGCATCGTCGCCATCGACGGATCGGCCACGCGCGCCGACCGCATCGCCCGCATCGACGGTATGGCCGAGGTCGAGCGGATGCCCCGGTTCGTCATGTGGATCAAGAAGCCCAAGGTCGGCAACGCCGTGGTGCCCACCCGCGACCTGGTCGCGAACCCGTGGTCGCTGTACTGCTGGGGACCGGACGACGAGGCACTCGACGCCGCGACCGACCGCGTCCAAGCCACGCTGCGGCTGACCGGCGCCTCGCAACTGCCCCGGTACCGCGACCGTTGGCCGGTGACCAAGGACCGCATCTCGCGTGCCTGGGGCGCCCGGCCGCGGCCGGCCATGGCGCGATCGTGGTGGCAGAGCCGGAAGATCTGACGAGCAGTTCCGGCTCTCGACCGGCGGGTGGGATCGGTGGATCCAGGGTCAGGCCTCGGCTCCGGCGGCCGCCTCGTCGGACGGCTCCCGCTCGTCGTCGCCCGGAGTTTTCCGGCCCTGCGACAGGTCACGCGCCAGGAGTGCCGCGACCGTACCCACGATGACCGCGACCACGAGAGCCACGGCCAGCAGCAGGGCGCGGCCGACGCCGCTGGGGCGCTCGGGCGGCACGGCCGGGGAGAGCAACTTCGGGACGAAGTACTCCTTGTACGTCTTGTCGGCCAACGTCTCGGCGGCCATCTCATTGGCCAGGAGAGCGGCCGTCGACGCATCGTCGGCTGTCGCCGTCGTCGTCAGGTTCAGGGTCTCGCTGGGGATCTCGATCGAGACTGCGCGCTCGACGTCCTTGCCGCTCATCCCGGCCTTCTGTCCGACCCGGGCGGTCACCTCGGGCGACAGCAGGTACGTCGGCAGTTGCGAAGCGACCGTGCGCAGGAAGGCGTCCGACGTCGTCCGCGTCGGGATGAGCCCGACGACCGACTCCGCCTGGTACTCGGACTTCTGGGTGGCGATCAGGGCGCCCGCCGGCAGCAGCACGATCAGGGCTCCGACCAGGGCAGCGACCCAGTGGTCGCGTACGGCGGTGATGAGTCCTGCCAGGCCACTGGGTTGGGTCACGCTCGGAAGGCTACTGCCTCCCCTCGAGCGGTGGCACGCAATCGGGTCGCCCGTGCGGTGCCGGGGCGCCGGCCTCACTACCCTCGGGGTGTGGAGCAGCAGCAGCGCGTGGTGGTGCTCATCCCCTACTACGAGAACCCCGCGGGCCTGTGGCGCTCCCTGGACTCCATCGGCCCCGACGAACCCTGTGACGTCCTCGTCGTCGACGACGGCAGCACCCGGCACCCCCTCGACGAGGCGGCTGCCGTCGCGCACTGCCAGGTCCGAGGCGCGTTGTACGCCGTGCGACTGCCGCGGAACCGGGGAATCGAAGGGGCGCTCAACGCGGGATTGGAGTGGATCCGGGAGCGTGGCTACGACTACGTCGCGAGGCTCGACTGCGGAGACCGCAACCGTCCGGGCCGCATCGCGCGGCAGGAGAGATTCCTCGACGAGCATCCCGATGTGGTCCTGGTCGGGGGGCGCGCCTCGTACGTGGACATGACCGGCGTCGAGCAGTTCGTCCTGCCGCTCCCCGCCGACCACGACGAGATCCTGGCCTACCTGCGCGACAACAGCGCCTTCATGCACCCTTCGGTGATGTTCCGCACGGCCGTGCTCGACAAGACCGGCCTGTACCCCACGGACTACCCGCGGGCCGAGGACTACGCACTGTTCTGGGAGATGGCCAAGGTGGGCCGCGTCGCCAACATCCCCAAACCCCTCATCGACTACGAGCTGGACCCGGACAGCCTGTCGCTGTCGGGCCGTGACGAGCAGCTGCGCTCACGGCTGGCGATCCAGCGTGCCAACAGTGACGGATCGTGGGCGGCCCGCCGCGGCATCGCCCGCACCCGGATCCTGCTGGCGCTGCCGTATGGCACCGCCCTGCGCATCAAGTCGGCCCTCAACCGGCGGAACGCGTGACCGCGTCGGGTCAGCCCGGACCGCCTGACGAGCGCCCCGACGATGGGGCGCCGGTGACGGTCCCGACCGTGACTGCCAAACAGACCGCGAAGGCCGCCGGAGCGCTGGCCGCGGCCGAGGTGGCGGGCAAGCTCGCCTCATTCGTGATGCTGGCTCTCGCCGCGCGGGAGTTGGGCGTCGACGACTTCGGATCGTTCTCCTGGGCGTTCGCGATCGGCATGCTCGCCAACTCGTTCGTGGTCTGGGGTTTCGACATCGTGCAGGTGCGGGAGGGCAGCAAGCACCCCGACCGGGTGCCCGGGATCCTCACGAACATCTTCGCCATGCGTGTCGTCATGGGTGCGGTGGCCCTCGCCGTGGTGATGGTGGCGACGTGGAACGACCCGGAGAGCACGCCTGCCGTGATGTTCCTCGTGACGCTGGCCTGCCTGGTGGACACGGTCAACGACTCGGTGCGGGCGGCAGCCGCCGCCTACCGGAAACTGGCCATGTTCTCCAAGCACCTGGTCATCCAGCGCCTGCTGACCGCGGGCCTGGCCGTCGCCGCGCTCCTGGCGGGGGGTGGCCTGCTCGCCTTCTCGGCGGCCTATTGCCTCGGGACGATCCTGGGCGTGGTGTGGATCATGCGGGTCTCGAGTTCCATGGGGGCGCCCATCCGCTGGGGCTCGCTGTCGTGGCCCACGATGAAGTGGTTGATCAAGGAGTCGAAGGTCCTGGGGATCTTCACGATCGTCAACATGGCCGTCTTCCGCATCGACACGATCATGCTCGGCAGTCTCGGGTCCGTCGCGGACGTCGGCTACTACGCCGTGGCCTACAAGATGTTCGAGACGGTGCTCTTCCTCATCTGGTCGGTGGCTCGCGTCGCTGCGCCCGAGATCGCCTCCGCGACGGTCGTTCGCACCGCGCGGCGCACGTACGAGACCGCCGTCGCGTCCGCGCTGTCACTCATGACCCCGTACGTCGTCGTCCTCATCGTGAGTGGCGGCGCCGTGGCGGCCCTCATCTTCGGTGGCGACTACCAGCAGGGGGCGGATGTGGCCACCGCGTGGCTCGGTCTCGCGCTCATCCCCTACACCGTCCAGTACCTGTCGGGGTCGGCGATCATCGCGCGGGGCCACAACGTGACGGTGCTGGTCGCGTCCGCGACGGCGCTGGTGGTCAATGTCGGACTCAACATCTGGCTGATCCCGCTCTACGGCGCCGCCGGTGCGGCCTTCGCGACCATGATCACCCTCGTCGCCCAGGGGGCGGTGCTCATGGTCACCGTGTGGCGCACGTTCGCCGGGGTCTCCCTGTGGCGCCCGTTGCTGCATCTGCCGATCGCCGGTGCCGCCATGGTCCCCATCCTGCTGTGGGACGTCCCCATCGTCGTCAGTGCGCCGCTCGCCGGGATCGGGTACGTCCTCGTGTGGTTCGCTGTGGGTCGACTGGTCGATCCCGCCGCCGTCACCGGTGTCATCGACCTCGTGCGTAGGGAGAAGAAGGACCAGGGGAAGGAGGCGTCGTGACCAGAGTCGCCGTCGTCTCCGCCTTCGCCACCATCGGCGGGTCCGAGCAGTGGATCCTGGGGGTGATGGACCACGGTGGACCCGCCGTCACCTGGCGCTTCGTCGTCCTGCAGGAGGGCCCCTTCGTCGACGAGTTGCGCCGCCGCGGGGTGCCCGTCGATGTCGTCCCGACCGGTGCCGCACCCTGGCAGATCCTCGCGTCGGGGCGCCGCATCCGTCGCCTGCTGGCAGCGGCACCCCCGCAGGTCCTCGTCGGCAACGGGATCAAGGCCCAGTTGGCCGCGATGCCGGCGGCCCGGTCCCTGCGGCTGCCCACCGTGTGGGTCAAACACGATCATTCCTTCGACCGCTGGCTGGCTCGCCCGCTCGGACGGGCGGTGACGCGTGTCGTCACGACCGCGGCCGAGGTGGGTCTGCCCACCGGGCGGAACGACGTGGTGGTCATCGAGCCCCCCCGACCGCCTGTGCCGCTGCCCCCCGCTCAGGCCACGGCACTCTTGGCGGAGCACGGCTGGGAGCCGTCCCATCCCACCGTCGCGATGATCACCAGACTCGTCCCGTACAAGGGGGTCGACGTGGCCATCGAGGCGCTCCCCGCAGCGCCCGGGTGGCGGCTGCTCGTGATCGGCGGAGAGGATCCGGCCGCGCCCGGTGAACGCCACCGCCTCGAGACGCTCGCCGCCGAGACCGGCGTCGGTGACCGCGTCACCTTCACCGGTCCGGTGGGGCGGGCGGGTCGCGCCCTCACCGCCGTCGACGCCCTGACGGTGCAGACCAGACCCGGTGGCGGGAGGAACGCCCCCGACCGAGAAGGATTCGGCATCGTCGGCACGGAAGCCATGCTCGCCGGGGTCCCGGTGGTCATGGCCGGGGCCGGCCCGATCGCGTCACGCCTGGCCACCCCCGAAGGTCCCGCGGGTCTCGTGGTTCCCCAGGCTGACCCCCCGGCGACCGCCCGGGCGCTGCGGCGGCTCGACGACCCGGCGCTGCGCCGTCGGATGGGCGATGCGGGACGCCGGATGGCCGAGGACCACCCGGACGACAGCCAGGTGGCCGAGCGCATGATCGCCATCCTCGACGAGGTGGCCCGATGAGCACCCTCCTTCTCGTCGCCATCGTCGGTGTGGTCGCGCTGGCGGTCGGGTCCGTCCTCCTGAAGCGCCCCGAGTGGGCGGTCGTCGCGCTGTGCCTGGTCTCACCCGTGGGTCTGCTGTACGTGGGCGCGGCGCAGGTCGTCACGGTGGTGGCGATCGGGGTGATCGCGGTCATGATCGGATCCCGGTGGAGTTCCGGGAACCAACCGTTCCCCCCCATCGCACTCAGCGGGGCGATCCTCTTCTGGACCGTGAGCGTCCTGCTGTCGATGGTGATGTCGCCCTACCCGGCCGACGCGGCGTTGTTCGGGGCGTGGCTGATCGTGTCCGGACTGCTCGCGCTCGCGGTGCCCGGGATCGTGGACACGCGGGAACGGCTACGTCCCGTGATCTACTCCTGGCTGATCAGCGCCATCGTGATCGTCGTCGCCGGCCCCTTCATCAAACCTCCCACCACCGCTCAGTCCGGGGCGGCCGAGGCCGCCTACGGCGGCGCCGTGATCGTGGGACGCGCGACCTCCGTCTTCGGGCAACCCAACGAGTACGGCGTCTACTGCATGATGCTGCTGATGGTCTCCGTGGCCGTCCTGATCGGCTCGCGGGGCTGGCTGAGGCTGATCGCGGCAGCGGCGGGGCTGGCGACAGCGACCGGCCTCGTCCAGTCCTACTCGCGCGGTGCCTGGATCGGCGCCCTCGTCGGGCTCGTCGTGCTGATCATCATCGAACCGAGGGCCCGCAGGCCGGTGATCGGCGCCGGGGTGCTCCTGGTGGTGGGCCTCACCGCCTACGCGGCCGCCGTTCCGGCCAACCCCACGATCGAACTCGTCGTCAGCAGATTCGACTCCATCGTCAACCCCGCCGCCAACCCCTTCGACGAGCGCCCGGCCATCGTCGCGGAGGGAGTGCGGCAGTTCGCCGCCTTCCCGGTCTTCGGAGTCGGCCCCAACGCCTACCCGGTCGAGGGTGCGACGAGTCGCTCCCTGGAACAGACCGTGGGGGGTCTGCACGCCCACA
>CAIWTL010000396.1 GCA_903915555.1 uncultured Micrococcales bacterium
ATCACCGCGCCCAGTGCCAGCACTCCACCGGTCGCCGGCACCCACACCGGCGTTGATGGTCCGTCGTATCGATGGGGAGTCCGCGAGACCGACGCAGCGATGCGGGTGAGCTGGTCGTCGGTGGTGAACGAGCAGTGCTCGAGGCGGTGGCGCAGATCGGTCGCACCGTACGTCGGCAGGATCTCCTCCATGGCCTCGAGGACGAACTCCACGGCCGCGTCGCCGTTGGTGTGGACCATCACCTGCCAGCCGTCGTCAAGGCCAGCCCTGATGGCGGTCCGCAGCGTCTCGGGCGTGTAGTCGGCCTTGCCGCCGTTGTCCTCGCCGAGGTAGGGCTGGAGGAAGTAGCCGGACCGACCCTGGTTGGATCCGTCGGAGACGACCTTCCAGGCATCGGCGCGGAGCATCTCGTCGCCGCTGAACGGGGTGACGCCGGCGGCCTTCCACTGGGCGGCCACCTGCACCGGCGTCATTCCCGGCAGCACCGCGAACTGGGCCGTCGACACCCGCACCGGGAAGCGTGACTGGCCGTTGAGCTGGTGCAGAAGAGCAAGCTCCTTGGGTCCGGCGAGTGCACCGGTCGCGGCCTCCCGCACCGATGTCACGCCCTGAGCAGCGCAGGCGGTGAGGATCTCGCGGATGTACCCCGCGACCTCTGCCATGTTCGGCTTCGGCAGGCCCTTGAGGATGAGCTGCTCCGCGGGCGGCTCGCCCACGACCCCGGTCATCCTCCCGTCGGCCCGCTCGAAGGTCCCACCGGGCGGATCTGGTGTCTGGTCGGTGATCCCGGCCGCTTCGAACATCTTGCTGTTCACGTACATGAAGTGGCCGGACGCGTTCCAGACGAGCACCGGGTTGTCCGGCGCCAGCTGGTCGAGCGTGTTGCGGGTCAGCACCGGCTCGCCGGGGTACAGGCTCGGGTCGAAGTTCTTGAAGCCGACGACCTGCCCGTTCGGTGACTTCGATGCCGCATCCTTGATCGCTTGCGCGACGTCGTCGAGCGTCGGGTGCGTCTCGTGGGTGAGGTCGACATACGGGTAGTTCAGCAGGGACGTCCAGATGTGCATGTGCGGGTCGATGAGCCCCGGCAGGATGAACCCGCCCGGCTTGAGCGTCGTGGTGGAAGCCGTGACCAGGCCCTCGACATCCGACTGCGAGCCGATGCCGATGATGCGGCCTCCGGAGATCGCCATCGCCTCCGCCGTCGGCATCGCGGGGTTGTTCGTGACGATGCTGCCGACTACGAGCAGATCAGCGGTTGATCCTGAGGGCCGTGATGCTCCGTGGTGGGCCGGCTGAACCTGGTCGGGTGCTTCGGAGAGAGCGGGGCCCACGTGTGCGGTGGCCAGCCCCTTGGTGTTGCAGCACGAGGTGGAGGAGAGCATCGGGGGGATCCCTTCACGGCCGACCAGAGTTGGGAGATGGTAGCGCCGCGCGCAGGTGCCCGCACGATGAGCGCAGGCGGATGCATGCCTCGTGCGAGACACTGGGGCGTGCCGAATCGCCTCTCCGAGTCGACCTCCCCGTACCTGCAGCAGCACGCCGACAACCCCGTGGACTGGTGGGAGTGGGGGCCGGAGGCCTTTGCTGCTGCGCGTGAGCGCGACCTGCCGATTTTCCTTTCCATTGGCTACTCGGCC